>JBKPRJ010000013.1:0-23185 GCA_046734455.1 Actinomycetota bacterium
GGGGCCCTCGGCGAGCCGTCGCAGCTCGGCGAGCTCGAGCAGGTCGGGGCGGTAGACGCGGACGCGGTTCTTGCCGTGCTCCTTGGCCAGATAGAGGGCCGAGTCGGCCACGCGCACGAGCTCGGAGCGCTCGACGCCGTGCTGCGGATAGGTCGCGATTCCGGCCGAGATCGAGACGTGCCCGCCGTGCTCGCACACGGCCTCGGCGACGCGCTCGATGATCGCCTTCGCGATCGAGAAACCCTCGTGCTCGTCGCGGCGCGGAAGAAGGAGGGCGAACTCGTCGCCGCCGAGCCGGAAGGCCTCGCCGCCCTGGCGGAGGCGCGCGGCGACCTGGGCGAGCACACGATCGCCAACGGGGTGGCCGAACCGATCGTTGATCTGCTTGAAGTCGTCGACGTCGAGGAGGCAGAGAGTCAGCGCAACGCCTCGTTCCTGCGCCTCGTCGAGATCCCGCTGCAGCCGCTCGTGGAAGTGCCGGTGGTTGCCGAGCCCCGTGAGCGGGTCGGTGAGCGCGAGGCGCATGGCCTTGAGCGCGCTGTACACCGAGCGCTGGTAGAGCGCGATCGCGACGAGCGGGCCGACGAGCGCGATGGCGAGGAGCGGCGAGCGCTCCCACAGCACCGCCAGCATGAGGCTGACCGACGCCATGATCGAGAACGGCACCGCCGTCCAGTAGACGGACTTCTGCAGAAGCGGCAGGAACGGCTCGCGCGACCACCGCGCGATGATCGCGGCGATCAGCGGGATGTTGACGGCGTAGAACGCGGCGGCGGCAAGCAAGACCTGGAGGAGGAGCGAGGCGACGCCGGTCTCCTTCGCTCCGAAGGACGCGGCGAGGCCTGCCGCGCCACCGCCCAGCGAATAGACCGCGCTGTTGTAGGACAGGCGAATCGCAGGGCGGCGCTGAAACATCTCGATGAGCGCCCTCGTGAGGAAGCCCATCACGACAGCCGGCGCCCAGCCGTAGATCACGGCGGTGCCGACGATGAAGACGGCCGCGAGCGAGATTCCCTCCGAAGAGATCCCCTCGATCGGGACCGGGTGCGCCTCGACGAACGTCGCCGCCAAAAGGAGTGCGAAGACTCCGGCCAGGACCTCAGGCTCGGGATTCGACGCGACGAATTCGCCGATCGCGAAGGCGAGCACGGCGAAGCCCGAGAGTGCCACCGGGACGACAATGGGCAGAAGCCGCGCCGTCTCGCGCGAGACGAGACGACGCTCCGGCTTCACCCGACCCGATGCGCTCTCGGTCGAGCGAACGGGGCGCAGGCTCACGGCTATGGCTTAACCGTTCGCCGTACTACCAGGCCCACCCTTCAAGGTCGCTCAGAAAAGCGGCCAGAAGAGCGGCGACAACAGCGACGTGCGCGAGCTTTACCTTCCAATGAAGCATTCCGATCATCTCCCGTAGTCGGAACCTAGGACGAGCCGAAGTATCAGCGCACCTCGGAACGTGCAACATCCCCCCTTCGAGGGATTCGGGAAAAGCCCGCTCAAACCTGAAAAACGCGGGCCGTTTGCGACTAGAGGAGACCGGCCTCGCGAAGCGGTCGCCGCGCCCACGCGAAACGGTCGCGATACCAGCCCGTGAGCGGCACGAAAGCGACTCCCTGGCTGGAGGAATGGATCATCCAGCCCTTCCCGAGCGCGATCCCCGTGTGATCGACCTCGGAGGGGCTCGACCGGCGGCCGTCGGCGCCGAAAAACGCCACGTCGGCAGCCTTCAGGTGGTCGAACGGGATCCGCTTCGACTTCGGCACCTCGCCGCTCATCTCGTACGTCGTCCGGCCCTGGAGCACGGATGAGAGCGAGCCGCCGTTCGGAAAGGACTGCAGCTTGTAGACGCGCCAGACGAAGCCGGAGCAGTCGAACCCGCCGCGCGACGTGACGCCGAAGGTCACCTGTTGGTGCTCCCACATCCCGCCCCACACGTAGGGGTAGCCGATGAAGTGGACGGCCCGCCTCAGCACCCGCTTCGGCCAGTCCCCGTACTTCGGGAGCGAGAACGAGTCGGCGAGCGCCTTGACGTTGTCCCGGTCCCAGTCCGAGATCTGGAGCGCGCGGGCCAGGGAATACGCGGCTTCCGCACGAGTAGCCGGGTCCTGCGGGCGGAGCTCGAGGTTGTCGTCGGGCTGCGGATGGTTGTAGCGCAGCCAGATGAGGCGCGCGACGACCTCGTTGCCGAGCCGGCGCGGAGGCTGGAGGCCTGCGTCCTTTACCTTCCGCTGAAACGTCTTCGCGACCGGGCGGAGGCCGAGCGCCTTGACCACCGCAGCATCCAGCCGGGCGATGGACACCTTGGCGTCGGGATCGACGACGACCTGCGACTTCCCGGTGAGGGCCGCGATGGCCGTGTAGAGCTCCTCCCGCGTGATCGCCTGGTTCGCGCGGAAGTTCGACACGCTCGGGCCCATGAGGCCGTTCGCGACGACCACCTTGATCTGTGGCTGCGCCCAGCTCGTTGCGAGCGCGGGCTCGGCCGCGAAGAACGCGGCGAGCACGGTGGCGGCTGCGAGGAGACCCCGGCGCATGATGCTCCTATCGTCGGGGTGCGGGACGCCCTTTAATCTCATCCGGGATGACGCGGGAGATCCGACCGGAGCCCTCGCCGGAGGAGCTCGAGGCGATCGAAGAGGCGCTCGCTCGCCTGAGCTCGGCCCCGGCGGACCCGCGCTCCGCCTGGTGGCGGGCCGGGGTCGCCGAGGATCTCAGCGAAGAAGAAGAGCCCGCCTGACGGCCACGCGCCACTCCGAGAGGAGCCGCTCGGCGTCCTCCGCGGGAAGCACGGGCTCGTAGCGGGCCGCGGAGCGCCAGAGGCCCGCGAGCTCGTCGGTGCCGTTCCAGAGGCCGCTCGCGAGGCCCGCCAGGGCTGCCGCGCCGAGTGCCGTGGTCTCGCGCTCCTCCGGAACCTCGACGGGAAGCCGCGTCAGATCGGCGAGGAACTGCATCAGGAACGCGTTTCCGGCCGCCCCGCCGTCGGCGCGGAGTCTCTCGAGGTGGAACGGAAGCGCGTCGACGACGTCTCGCGTCTGGAACGCCGCCGCTTCCAGCGCCGCTCTGACCAGGTGCTCGCGGCGCGTGCCGCCGGAGATGCCGCTGATCAGTCCGCGCGCTTCGGGAACCCAGTGTGGCGAGCCGAGCCCGGCCAGGGCCGGCACGAAGTAGACGCCGCCGTTGTCGTCGACCGCGCGGGCGAGTGCCTCGCTTTCCGCCGAGCCGGCGAGGAGGCCGAGCGCGTCCCGCAGCCACTGCACCGCGGCCCCGGTGACGAAGACGGAGCCCTCCACCGCATAGACCGGCTCCTCCGTCCCCAGCCGCCAGGCCACGGTCTCGACGACGCCGTCGGGGCGACGAGTTCGCTCGGTCCCGCTGTTCGCGAGGAGGAACGCGCCCGTTCCGAACGTGGCCTTCGCCTGGCCGCGGGCGAAGCAGGCCTGGCCGAAGAGCGCGGCCTGCTGGTCGCCGGCCGCTCCACAGATCGGCACGCCCGCGCCGAAGAGCTCGGCCTCGCCGACGGCGCCGCTCGAGCTGACTATCTGCGGGAGCACCGAGCGCGGGACGCCGAAGAGCTCGAGCAGCTCGTCGTCCCAGTCCAGCGTCTCGAGATCGACGAGGAGAGTCCTCGACGCGTTCGAGACGTCCGTGGCGTGCACGGCGCCTCCGGTCAGCTTCCAGATAAGCCAGGAGTCCACCGTCCCGAAGGCGAGATCGCCCGAGGACTCGCGCAGGATCCACTCGAGCTTCGTCGCCGAGAAGTACGGGTCGGGGACGAGCCCCGTCCGGTCGCGGATCAGGTCGGAGGGGAGCTCCTTGCAGCGCTCGGCCGTGCGCCGGTCCTGCCAGACGATCGCGTGGTGCGCGGGCTCCCCGGTCCGCCGGTCCCAGACGATCGTCGTCTCGCGCTGGTTCGTGATGCCGAGCGCGGCGAGGTCGCCCGCCCCGATGTTTGCTGCGTTGAGGGCGTCGCCCGCGGCCGCGAGGACCGATTCCCAGAGCTCGTTCGGATCCTGCTCGACCCAGCCCGGCCGCGGATAGTACTGCGCCACCTCGCGGTAGCCGCGGCCGCGCGTTCGCAGGCTTTCGTCGAGCACCAGGCACGTCGTCCCGGTCGTTCCCTGGTCGATTCCCAGGAGCACGGGCCTAGAGCAGGAGCTCGAAGGCCTGCAAGACGAGCATGGGAGCAAACCCTTGACGGCGGTAGAGGCGGAGCGCGGGCAGGTTGTCCGCCTGGACGGACAGCCCGAGCGTCTCACCGGGATGGCTCGCCCAGTACGCGGCGAGCGCCTCCGACAGGACGTAGGCGCCGATGCCGCGGTCGCGCTCGCTCGCGGTCACGCCGAGGTGGTAGATCCACCGGTCGGGCTCGTCGATGTTCACGACCGCCCGAGGCTCTCCGTCCGCCTCGCCGATGTAGACGGCGCCCTGCTCGAGACCGGCGAGCCACGCGCTTTCCGGAAACGAGCCGTCCGGGAAGCACTCCCGGTAGAGGCGCATCGCCGTCTTGAGGTCCTCGGGCTTCCCCGCCCGGACCGTGAGCGCGGGCGGCCCGGACTCGACCCGCCGGTGGTCGGCCTCGTTCAGCCGGAAGACGGCCGTCGCGCTTCCCTGCGGAGCGAAGCCCGCACGCTCGAGGAGGATCCGGCCCGTGGCGTTTCTCGCGCCCACGGCGCCCACGACCCGGCGCGCGCTCCGATCCTCCGCGCGCTCGATCGCTGCCTCGAGAAGCACCGTTCCGAGCTTCTGTCCTCGGTGGTTGGGCGCGACGAGCGGGCCGAACAGGTCGGCGTGGTCGAACCCGGGCGAGATCTCGACGCCCGCGAAGCCGATGACCTCCCCGTCCACCTCGTCGACGAAGAGCGTCTCCTCGGGAGGGATCTCCCAGTCGGAAAGCTCGCTCTCGAGCTCCTCCTCCGTCGTCCAGATCGGATTGCCCACCTGCTCCTGCGGGCGCTGGAGTGCGTGCCGGGAAAGCTCGAGCACCGCGGCCCGGTCTTGCGGACCGAAGCTACGCAGGCTGCTGCCCACGGAGCACTCTCGGGGCGCTCAGGAAGTAATCCAGGCCGGAGATCCAGGTCAGGGCGAGCGCGACGAGCCCGGCCCACCAGGCGATGTCTGTGCTGAACGCGCCGCCCGCTGCGAGGCCCGCGATCGCGGCGGCCGCGGCCTGAGCACCGGTCTTTAGCTTGCCGAGGTCGCGCGCGGCCATCACGACTCCACGCTCCAGCGCGGCGAGCCGTAGCCCGGACATGAGGAACTCGCGCGCGACGATCGCCGCCACCATCCAGGCCGGAAGCGCTACGCCGACGAGCATGATCAGCGCGGCCATGACGAGCAGCTTGTCCGCGACCGGGTCGAGGAGTCGGCCGAGGTTGGAGGACCGGTTCGTGCGCCGCGCCCACCAGCCGTCGGCGTAGTCCGTCGTCATCGCGAGGGCGAAGACGGCGGTACCCCAGTAGTAGTGGTTCGGGAAATCCCAGGCGAAGAGGACGACCACCAGCGGCACCGAGAACGCGCGCGCGAGCGTCAGCTGGTCTGCAAAGTGCATCGAAACGACAGAATACGCGCGCCCATGCCTGCTTTCGGAAAGGTTCTGGTCGCGAACCGCGGCGAGATCGCAGTCCGGGTCTTCCGCACGCTTCGCGAGCTCGGCATCGCGACCGTGGCCGTCTACTCGGAGGCCGATCGCTCGTCCCTCCACGCCTCGGTCGCCGACGAGGCGTACCTGGTCGGGCCCGGCGCCCCCTCGGAGAGCTATCTCAACCAGGAGCGGATCATCGATGCGGCGCGAAAGTCCGGCGCCGAGGCGGTCCATCCCGGCTACGGCTTTCTGGCCGAGAACGCGTCATTCGCCAGGGCCTGCGCGGACGCGGGCCTAGTCTGGATCGGCCCTCCGCCCGAGGCGATTGAGGTGATGGGATCGAAGGTGGCGGCCCGGGAGCTCATGCGGAGCGCTGGAGTCCCGATCATCCCGGGGACGACGAAGCCGGTCACGTCGGCGGCCGACGTCAGCCGGCTGGGCGAGAAGTTCGGCTGGCCGGTCGCCATCAAGGCTTCGGCCGGCGGAGGAGGGAAGGGACTCAAGGTCGTCGAGTGCGCGGGCGAGGCGGAGCGGGCCTTCGCGGCCGCGCAGCGGGAGGGGGAGTCGTACTTCGCCGACTCGACCGTGTACGTGGAGAAGTTCGTCGCCGATCCGCGCCACGTCGAGGTGCAGGTCCTCGCCGACGACCACGGCAACGTTCTTCATCTCGGCGAGCGCGACTGCACGATCCAGCGGCGCCACCAGAAGCTCGTCGAGGAGACGCCCTCGCCGGCGGTCGGTTCGGAGCTCCGCGAGCGCATCGGGTTGATCGCGGTCGACGCCGCGCGCGCGGTCGGCTACCGGAGCGCGGGCACAATCGAGGGCCTCCTCGACCGCGAGGGCAATTACTGGTTCCTCGAGATGAACACGCGGATCCAGGTCGAGCACACGGTCACCGAGCTCGTCACCGGGGTCGACCTCGTTCGCGAGCAGATCCTCATCGCCGCCGGAGAGCCGACGAGCCTGCGACAGGAAGAGCTCGGCTTTCGCGGGCATGCGATCGAGTGCCGCATCAACGCTGAGGATCCGTCGAGCGGTTTCCTGCCCACCCCGGGGGTCCTCACGCGCTATCGCGAGCCGGCCGGCCCCGGCGTACGGGTCGATTCCGGCGTCGTCGAGGGGAGCGAGATCTCCGGCCTTTACGACCCGATGATCGCGAAGCTCTGCGTGTGGGACACGGATCGCGAGCGGGCCCGCGCGCGCATGCTGAGAGCGCTCGACGAGTTCGAGATCGAGGGTGTGAAGACGCTCGTGGGCTTCCACAAGGCGCTCCTCCGTCGCCCCTGTTTCGCCGCAGGGGAGACCTGTCACGGCGTGGTCGAATCGGAGGAGCTTGCGCAGGAAGCCGAGGAGTTGTCTCATAGGACAACAAGCGTAGCCCGCTCGCCGGACGGAAGGGTGCGCGAGCACACGATCGAGGTCGAGGTGGACGACCGCCGCTTCGAGGTGAAGCTGCTGCGCCGGGAGCCGCCCTTCGCCGAGCTCGCCCGTCGCCGTCGCGAGCGCTCAGGAGGTGCCGCGGGTCACGGCGCCGTGCGAGACGCTGTCGTCAGCCCGATGCAGGGAACCGTCCTCGCCGTCGAGGTGGTGGAGGGCGACGAGGTGCGCGCCGGCCAGGTGATCTGCGTCGTCGAGGCGATGAAGATGGAGAACGAGATCACCTCGCACCGCGAGGGATTCGTCTCCGGTCTCACCGTCGCCCCCGGCGAAGCCGTGAAGTCGGGCCAGGTGATCTGCGTCGTCGCGCAGGAGGGCGAAACGGGGGACGGCACCCCCGCGCAATAGCCCGTACACGCGGTATCGCAGCCTAGGGACGGCGAGTCCTGGCGCGACCGGAGGGCTCCGGTTCCGCCCGAGCCGCATCGGCCAGATCGGCGAAGTTGATCCCGCCCAGGATCGAGATCGTCGCGTCCCGCACCCGTTCCCATGCGGGCCGGAGCGACCGTTCCACGATCACGGGGCACGGGTCCGGCTCGTGGCGGGTCGCATAGCCGATCGGAGCGAGCTGGCCCTCGAACACGCGCACGACGCGCTCGAGCGTCAGCTCCGCCGGTGGATGGTTGAGGCGATAGCCGCCGCCGGGGCCGCGGACGGACCGGACGATCCCCGCCGCCCGGAGGGCGGGCATCACCTGCTCTAGCACCGACCGCGGGGCCTCCGTCGCCTCGGCGAGCTCGTCGAGGTTCAACGCGTCGTCGGCCATCGCCAGTGCCAGGACGGCGCGCGTCGCGTAGTCGGTTCGTCGTGTCACCCACATATCGGCCCCATTGCGATTCAAGTTTGACAGGACAGGCGTTCTGATTTAGGTTGCCCGTCAAGTTTTATTTATTTTACTGACAATATTTGTCGACAACTAGGAGGTGCTGTGAAACAAATCTCGGGAATCGCGGTCAGTCTCGCGGCGCTTGCGACGTTCGTGCTGGTGCTCGTGGCTTCCGGCTGTGGCGGCACGAGCAACGCGGCGAACGAGGGCTCGGGCAGCGGCGGGGGCAAGCTGACGCTGGTCGCCTACTCGACGCCGCAGGAGGCCTACGAGGAGATCATCCCGGCGTTCCAGAAGACCGCCGAGGGCAAAGGCGTCGACTTCGAGCAGTCCTACGGCGCTTCGGGCGAGCAGAGCCGGGCCGTCGAGGCGGGCCTGCCCGCCGATGTCGTCGAGTTCTCCCTCGACAGCGACATCACGCGCCTTGTGGACGCGGGGCTCGTCGACGCGAGCTGGAACCAGAACTCCTACAAGGGGATGGTCACCGACTCGGTCGTCGTTTTCGTCGTTCGCAAGGGCAACCCGGACAACATCCAGACGTGGGACGACCTCCTCGAGGAGGGCGTCGAGGTCATCACCCCGAACCCGTTCACCTCGGGCGGCGCGCGCTGGAACATCATGGCGGCCTACGGCGCGCAGATCAGCCAGGGAAAGTCGAAGGACGACGCGATTGCCTACCTGAACGAGCTCTTCCACCACGTCGCCGTCCAGGACGCGAGCGCCCGCGACGCGCTGCAGACGTTCACGGGCGGGAAGGGCGACGTCCTCCTGTCGTACGAGAACGAGGCGATCACCGCCCAGCAGAAGGGCGAGGACGTCGACTACGTCGTCCCCGACCAGACGATCCTGATCGAGAACCCCGTTGCCGTGACGACTGACGCCCCGCAGTCGGCGGCCGACTTCGTCCAGTTCCTCTACTCGGACGAGGCGCAGAAGATCTTCGGCGAGAAGGGCTACCGACCGGTCGTGAAGTCCGTCGCCGACACCTTCGACTACCCGACGCCTCCGTCGCTCTCCACGATCGCCGACTTCGGCGGTTGGGGCACCGTCAAGGACGAGTTCTTCGATCCGGAGAACGGCATCGTCGCCAAGATCGAACTGGAGCTGGGAGTGTCGACCGATTCCGGCTAGAGCGGCCGCACTTCGCTTACCTGCACGCAGGGCCGCGTCCGGGGGTGCTTCCCTCGGGCGCGGCTTCGTGATCGGGTACCTGAGCTTCATCGTCTTGATCCCGCTCGCGGCCGTCGTCTGGAAGTCGACGGGCGGCGGGCTCGAAGGGTTCTGGAATGCCGTCACCAGCCCGGCGGCGCTCGCGTCCCTCAAGCTCACCTTCGGAGCCGCGGCAGTGGTGGCGCTCTTGAACGCGGTCATGGGCACGCTGATCGCATGGGTGCTCGTTCGCGACGAGTTCCCCGGGAAGGGGCTCGTCAACTCGCTCATCGACCTGCCCTTCGCGCTCCCGACGATCGTCGCCGGCCTGACGCTCCTCGCGCTCTACGGACCACGCGGGCCGCTCGGGATCAACATCGCCTACACGCGCATAGCCGTCGTGGCCGCGCTCCTCTTCGTCACGCTGCCCTTCGTCGTCCGCTCGGTGCAGCCCGTCCTGCACGAGCTCGACACGGAGATGGAGGAAGCCGCCGCTTCGCTCGGCGCCGGGGGGCTCACGATCTTCCGGCGGGTGATCCTGCCAAACCTCGTGCCGGCGATCCTCTCGGGAGTCGCGCTCGCCTTCGCCCGCGCGGTAGGCGAGTTCGGCGCGGTCATCCTCATCTCCGGGAACATCCCGTTCGAGACGCAGGTCGCCTCGGTGCAGATCTTCTCCGCGATCGAGAGCGACCGGCCCACGGCCGCGGCGGCGATCTCCGTCGTGCTCCTCGGGCTGTCGTTCGTGGCGCTTCTGGCGATCGACCTGGTTCGCCGCTGGGGGTCGAAGCATGAGCGCTAGGTACGGCCTCCGCTTCGCCGCGCTCGGCTACCTCGGGCTTCTGCTCGTGCTGCCGGTCGGCCTCGTCTTCTACCGGACGTTCCAGAACGGCTTCGAGCCCTTCTGGAACGCGCTCACCGACCCGGACTTCCTGCACGCACTCTGGCTCACGATCCTGATCGCGCTCATCGCCGTGCCGCTCAACACCATCTTCGGAGTCGTGTGCGCGCTCGTGCTCGTTCGCCAGCAGTTCCGCGGCAAGGCGGTCCTGAACGCCTTCATCGACCTCCCGTTCGCGCTCTCCCCGGTCGTGGTCGGCCTCGCGCTCTTCCTCGTATATGCGCGCACCGGCTGGTTCGGGCCCTGGCTGAGCGCCCACGGGATCCAGATCGTCTTCGCGCTGCCGGCCATGGTGCTCGCGACGATCTTCGTGTCGCTTCCCTTCGTCGTTCGCGAAGTCGTCCCGGTCCTGCGAGAGATCGGAACCGAACAGGAGGAGGCGGCCTGGACGCTCGGCGCCTCGCCGCTTTCGACGTTTCGCAGGATCACGCTGCCGGCGATCCGGTGGGGGATCACGTACGGCGTGGTGCTCACGACGGCGCGCTGCCTGGGCGAGTTCGGAGCGGTCTCGGTCGTGTCCGGAAACCTCATCGGCAAGACGCAGACGCTCACGCTCCACGTGAACAACCGTTTTCAGGCCTTCGACCTCGTGGGGGCATACACGGCGTCTGTCGTACTCGCCGTGCTCGCGCTCATGACGCTCTTCCTCATGAACCTCTTCCGAAAGGAGACGCCCCGTGTCGATAGCGGTTCGGCGGGTGACCAAGCGCTTCGGTGACTTCGTCGCCCTCGACGATGTCTCGGTCGCGATTGCAGGCGGCTCGCTGACGGCCCTTCTCGGCCCGAGCGGGAGTGGAAAGTCAACGCTCCTCCGCGTGATCGCGGGACTCGAGGAGCCCGATGACGGCAACGTGCTCATCCTCGGGGAGTACGCGACGGGTCTGCCGCCGCAGAAGCGCGGCGTCGGCTTCGTCTTCCAGCACTACGCCGCGTTCAAGCACCTGACTGTGCGGGAGAACGTGGCCTTCGGCCTCCGCATCCGCAAGCGCCCGAAGGCGGAGATCCAGGAGCGCGTGGACGAGCTACTCGAGCTCGTTCAGCTGCACGGCCTTGCCGAGCGCTATCCGGGGCAGCTCTCGGGTGGGCAGCGACAGCGCATGGCGCTTGCCCGCGCGCTCGCCGTCGAGCCGAAGGTGCTTCTCCTCGACGAGCCGTTCGGCGCCCTCGACGCACGCGTGCGGAAGGAGCTCCGCGGCTGGCTGCGGCGACTCCACGAGGACGTCCATGTCACGACCGTCCTCGTCACGCACGACCAGGAGGAGGCGATGGACGTCGCGGACCGGATCGTGCTCATGAACGACGGCCGGATCGAACAGACCGGAAAGCCGCGCGACCTCTACGAGCATCCGGCGAGTGAGTTCGTGATGGGCTTCGTCGGCCCCGTCAACCGGCTCGACGAGGAGTTCGTGCGCCCGCACGACTTCGAGATCGAGCTCGCGCCGAACGGGAGCAGCCGAAAGGCGATCGTCAAGCGCGTGGTGCATCTTGGGTTCGAGGTCCGCGTCGAGCTTGCGCTCCCGGATGGGAACGAGATCTGGGTGCAGCTGAGCCGCGACCAGAACGAGCACCTCGAGCTCGAATCCGGGCAGACGGTCTTCGTCCACCCGGAGAAGACAACTGTCTTCGCGTAGTAGCCCATTCAGCGCGGTGTAAGGTTTGCCTTACAGTGGGTAGCGTTCCTGCAGTGGCCGTGCGAACCAAGCGAGAGCTCTGCGCAGACGCGTCCGGCGCGGCACATGAGGACCTGGCCGCGACGGCAAGCCGCGTCGACCGCTGGGTGCTCGTCGAGTACCGGGGCTACTGGGATCGCGACGTGCTCGGCGGAAGCCTCCTCTCACAACCGCTCAAGGAGCACCTGCGCGACCAGCTCGGCAAGCTCGGCCACTCGCGCCTTCTCTTCGTGAAGCGCCCCGAGCGCCGCTCCCAGAAGCGCAGGATGCTCTTCGTGGGCAGCTCGCGCCCCGGCGAGGAGCGGTTCTACGGGCTCGAGTTCGATCACCACGACGATCTCGTCGGCTACGACTTCGCCTCTGCGCTTCTCGGGGACGGCACTCCCGGAGTCCCGGTCGAGCACCCGCTCTTCGTGGTCTGTACGCACGGGAAGCGAGACCGGTGCTGCGCCAAGTACGGGCGCCCGCTCTACGACCAGCTCAAGGGCAAGGTCGACCCCCAGTGGGTGTGGCAATCAACGCACGTGGGCGGCGACCGGTTCGCCGGCAACGTCGTTCTTCTGCCCGAGGGCCTTTTCTTTGGCCGCGTCGGCGAGGAGGATCTCGACCCGATCCTGGACGACTACTTCGAGGGGCGCATCAACCTCGAGCGCTTCCGCGGCCGCTCGGCCTACACCTTTCCGGTGCAGGCGGCGGAGCTCGCGGTCCGGGAGAAGACCGGGCTTGCCGGCGTCCACGACGTCGAGGTCGTCCGCGTGTCCCGTGAGGACGAGGACCGCTGGCTCGTCACGCTCCGTGCCGCGGGGCGGGACTTCGCCGCCGAAGCCTGGGCCGAGCAGGGAAAGGAGCCGGTCTACCTGACCTGCAGCTCGGTCAGGCCTCAGCGTCCGCGCCACTTTCGGGCACGGCTGCGCTGATCACGAGAAAGCCCTCCCGCACGAGCCTCGCGACGAGGACGAGGCGTCCGTCGTCGTCGAGGTCGCCCGGGAGGTCGCCCGGCGTGAACGGCTCGTCCGACTGAGCCACGAACGCGAGCTCCTCGGCGGCGTTGTCGGGGAAGTCCACTTCTTTGCCCTCGAAGGAGAGCGTCGTTCCGGCGAGGTCGAAGAGGACGGTGGGGCGACGCTCGACCACGGTGTCGAGGTCGAGCCCGTCCAGCGCGCGCACCTGGCTCAGCTGGCCGCCGAGGATCGGCCGGCGGGTGCGGACGAGCTTGCGCCTCTGCCTGCGCTCGACGCGCTCCGGCTCGAGTTGCTTCCCGAGATGCTCGAGCAGGTCGTCGGGCCGCTCGCCGGCCGGTGAGCGCCGGAACCCGTCCTTGCCGGCACAGTTCTCGAGCGCGGCGCGGAAGGCGTCCATCCACGTGTAGACGTTGACGCCCACGGTGAGGTGGAGCGAGTCGGTGTCGGACGTCTTCGCCTCGTGGAGCCAGCCACGCGGGAGGTAGAGCGTGTCGCCCGCCTGCAGCGTGACATCGAGCACGGGATCGCCCGGCTCGCCCATCGTCTCCGCCTTGTAGCGCTGGTTCTTGAGCGGGAGCTCCAGGGCGGGCTCGTACACGAGCCACCGCTTCTCACCGGCGACCTGAAGTGAGAAGACGTCGTGCGTGTCGTGGTGGACTGGGAGCCCCTGTGCGCTTCGCGGCGTGAAGTACGCATTTGCCTGGGCGGGATGGCCGAGCTCGCCCTCGAGCGAGCGGCAGAACTCGGCCAGCGGCTGCCAGTTCAGGTGCAGGCCCTGGAGGACGATCGTCGCTCCGTCCTCGAACTCCGCGAGGACCCGCTGGACGTCCGCCGTGCCGGAGAAGGGCTGCGGGCGCCACGACAGATCCTTCGTGTAGTCGGCGACGTCGAGCTTCGCGCCGGCCTTGGCGAGTCGGAAGCCGGGGAAGCGAAGTCCGCCGGAGGTGAGAAGCCGCTCGACGTCCACCACCGAGAGAAGGTCGTCGAAGCGACCCCTTTCCCCCCGCGGGACGACGAGCGGCTTCTGTTCCCAGTGCTCGGCGAAGAACTCCTCGCCCGAGACCGGGTCGAGCGTGTGCGCGAGCGCGCTAGCTCGGGTCTTCTGCGTCGGTGTCGGCGTCGCTCGAGTCCGTGTCGTCGGCATCCGTGTCGTCGGAGTCGGAGTCGTCCGAGTCCGTGTCGTCCTGATCCATGTCCATGGTCTCGTCGCGCACGTCGAACTCGGCGATGCCGCGCGTGCGGATGTCCTCTTCGGTGAAGGTGCTCATCTCACTCCTCTCTCGGGTGGCGCCGGAAGGCTACAGCGGAGTCGCTAGACTCGCCGCGCCCGGATGGATCTCTACGAGTATCAGGGAAAGCAGCTCTTCGCGCGCTTCGGAATCCCCGTGTCCGACGGACGTCTCGCGTCGACTCCGGAGGAGGCGCGCGCGGCCGCGGAGGAGCTCGGCGGCCAGGTGGTCGTCAAGGCCCAGGTGCTGACCGGAGGGCGCGGGAAGGCAGGAGGCATCCAGCTCGCGGGCTCGCCCGACGAGGCCGAGGCGCGGGCACGCGACATCCTCGGCATGGACATCCGCGGCCACGTCGTGCGCAGCGTCTGGATCGAGAAGGCGTCCGACATCGAGCGCGAGTACTACCTCTCGGTCACGTTCGACCGGGGTGAGAAGAAGCCGCTCTTCATGTTCACGACGAAGGGCGGCATCGACATCGAGGAGGTCGCCGCGAGCGACCCCGACGCGCTCGCCCGGCTGCACATCGACCCCCTCGCGGGCTTCCAGCCCTTCCAGGCCCGGTGGCTCGTCTTCACCGCGGGCCTCGAGGATCCGGACGAGCAGAAGCAAGTGCTCGCGATCGTCGGAAAGCTCTACGAGGCCTTCGTCGGCACCGACGCGATGCTCTGCGAGATCAACCCGCTGATCGTGACGCCGGCCGGAGAGGTGAAGGCGCTCGACTCGAAGTTCACCGTCGATGACAACGCGCTCTTCCGCCATACGGACATCGCCGAGATGCGCGACCCGGAGGCGGGCGACCCGCAGGAGCGGCTCGCGCGCGAGAAGGGGGTCACGTACGTGAAGCTCGACGGCGAGATCGGCATCCTCGGGAACGGCGCCGGGCTCGTGATGTCGACGCTCGACGTCATCGACCAGGTCGGCGGCTCGCCGGCGAACTTCTGCGACCTCGGCGGCGGGGGCGACGCGGAAGGCGTCGTCGACGCGCTCGAGGTCATCACCGCGGACGCGCAGGTGAAGGCGATCCTCTTCAACATCTTCGGAGGCATCACGCGCGGCGACGAAGTCGCGCGCGGAATCCTCGAGGCGCTCGACCGGATGACGATCGACCTGCCGATCGTGGTGCGCCTCGACGGGACGAACGCAGCGGAGGGGCGCTCGATGCTCGGCGAGGCCGCGCCGCCGAATCTCTACGTCGAGGAGACCATGCTCTCGGCGGCGGAGCGCGTCGTCGAGCTCGCCAAGGAGCGCGGATGAGCTCGGTCTGGGACGAGCGCGCCGAGGCCTACCGCACGAGTGAGGCGCACAAGGAGGGCGAGGATCTCGACCTCTTGGTGGAGTGGGCTCGAGACGCCAAGACCGCGCTCGACGTCGCGACCGGGGGCGGGCACGTGGCGAGGCGCCTGGGCGAGGCCGGGCTCGACGTCGTCAGCCTCGATCCCGCCGCGGGCATGCAGCCGGATGTTGTCGCGCCTGCGGAGAACCTCCCCTTCGAGGACGGCAGCTTCGACGTCGTCGCCTGCCGGGTCGCCGCGCACCACTTCGAGGACGTGCGCGCCGCGGTGCGGGAGATGGCGCGCGTCGCCCACGACCTCGTCCTCGTCTCCGACAACCTCTTCGTCGACGAGGACGCCGAGGAGGCGGACCGCGTCCGCGATCCGTCGCACATACGGAACTCCTCGGAGGCCCAGTGGCGCTCGTTCTTCGCGGATGCCGGCCTCGACGTGGAGGAGGCGCACACGTACGTGCACCCCGTTCTCCTCGAGCCGTGGCTCGAGCGTGCCGGCTGCACCGGAGCGGATGCAGAGCGCGTCCGTGAGCTCGTCGCGGGGCGCATCGACGGCGACCGCGTGCGGCTCGAGCGCATCTGCCTGAAGGGCCGGAAGAGGCGGGAGGGCTAGTGGCGATCATCGTCGACCGGGACACGCGGCTCGTCGTGCAGGGCATTACCGGGCGCGAGGGCTCGTTCCACGCCACGAGGAACAAGGCCTACGGCACGAACGTGGTGGCGGGCGTGACCCCGGGGAAGGGCGGCGCCGAGGTCGAGGGCATCTCCGTCTTCGACTCGGTGCGCGCGGCCGCGGCCGAGACGAGTCCCAACACGGCGATGGTCTTCGTGCCCGCGCGCTTCGCGGCGGACGCGATCTACGAGGCGGTCGACGCGGGAATCGAGACGGTCATCTGCATCACGGAGGGCATCCCCGCCCACGACATGCTGCGCGTCTACAACTACATCCGTCCGCGTGGGGTGACGCTCATCGGCCCGAACTGCCCGGGCGTCCTCTCGCCGGGGAAGGCGAATGTCGGAATCATCCCCGCGGAGATCTTCCAGGAGGGCAGCGTCGGCCTCGTGTCCAGATCCGGCACGCTCACGTACCAGATCGGGCACGAACTGACGCAACTCGGTATCGGCCAATCGACTATCGTCGGAATTGGGGGGGACCCCGTCGTCGGGTCGTCGTTCTTGGATGTCCTCGCGCGGTTCGAGGCCGACCCCGAGACGGAGTACGTCGTCATGGTGGGGGAGATCGGCGGCGCCGAGGAGGAGAAGGCCGCGCGCTTCATCGAGTCCGAGATGACGAAGCCCGTCGTCGCCTACATCGCCGGCTTCACGGCTCCCCCGGGGAAGACGATGGGCCACGCGGGAGCGATCATCTCCGGCACGGCCGGCACCGCGCAGGCGAAGAAGGAGGCGCTCGAGGCCTGCGGCGTCCGGGTCGGGACGAACCCGACCGAGGTTGCGCGGCTCGTCGCGGAACTCGTCGGCGTCCGCGCCTGACCCCGCCCGCCGACCCCGCTAGACTCGGCTCGTGGCGTTGATCTCCTTCGCGCGCGGAATGCCGGGCCCCGACCTCCTGCCGATCGCGGCCTTCGGCGACTGCGCTCGCGAGGCGCTCGAGCGCGACGGGGCGACGGCGCTCCAGTACGGGCCGCCCGGCGGCTACCCGCCGCTCAAGCAGTGGATCGCCGAGCAGCACGGCGTCGACCCGGCGCGCGTGATCGTCACGAACGGCTCGCTGCAGGGATTCGCCTTCATCGCCCGCCACTTCGTCCAGTCGGGCTCGCGCTTCTTCGTCGAAGCGCCGTGCTACGACCGCTCCCTCTCGATCCTGCGCAAGCTCGGCGCCGAGGTCGAACAGGTCGAGCTCGCGGACGACGGCCTCGACGTCGACGCCCTCTCCGGATCCCTCCGCGAAGGCGATGTCGTCTACACGATCCCGACTTTCCAGAACCCCAGCGGCCGCACGCTCTCGCTCGCGAACCGCCGGCGTCTCCTCGATCTCGCCGCCGAAGCGGGAGCGGTCGTGTTCGAGGACGACCCGTACGGGATGCTCCGCTTCGAAGGCGATCCGATCCCACGGCTCTTCGAGCTGTCGGAAGGCTCGACGATCTTTCTCTCCTCGTTCTCCAAGACTGTGGCGCCGGGGATCCGAACCGGCTACGTGATCGTCCCCGGAGAGCTCGTGCCGGCGATCGAGGAGCTCGTGCTCTCCAACTACGTCTCGCCGGCGATCTTCGTCGAGGCGGCCCTGCTCGAGTTCCTGACGAGCGGCCGCTTCGAGCCGAACCTCGAGACCGTCCGCGACGGCCTAAGGCTTCGCCGCGACGCCATGCTCGTGGCGCTCGAGCGCGAGATGCCCGAAGGCACGGGCTGGAACCGGCCCGAGGGCGGCTACTTCCTTTGGCTCGACCTCCCGAGCGGCGTCGCGGCCGACAACCTGCTCGCGCGCGCGGGCGAGGAGGACGTCGTCTTCATCAAGGGCGCCGACTTCTTCTTCCACGGAGGCGGCGAGGAGTCGGCACGGCTCGCGTTCTCCTTCGCGACTCCGCACGAGATCGACGACGGAATCACTCGGCTCGGCCGCCTGGTTCGCGAAGCAGCCGCAGTTGCAGCCTGAGCGGCGCGCCGGGAAGGCGCATCTCGACGAGATCGCGCCCGTCGCCGGGGTGGAGGGGCTCGCGATCCTCCCGATTCGGATCCGCTTCGGGATCCAGAGCTTCGGCGTGAATGCCTATTCGGCGCCGGCCGGGGGCCGCGTGATCGAGGAGCACGACGAGCTCACGGCGGGTGCGGGAAGACATGAGGAGCTCTATTTCGTCGCGGAGGGCCATGCGGACTTCACGCTCGACGGTGAGGATCTCCCCGCCCCGGCCGGCACGTTCGTCTTCGTCTCCGACCCCAAGGTCCGTCGAGGCGCCGTCGCGGGCGGGGAGCGGACGACGGTGCTCGTGGTCGGAGGTGTCCCCGGGCGACCCTTCCAGGCCTCGCCGTGGGAGGCATGGCTGGAGGCCTCGCCGATCCTCGAAGCGGGCGCGCCCGACCGTGCGGTCGAGATCCTGGAGCGCGCGCTCGCCATGTATCCCGGCAATCCGAACGTCCTCTACAACCTCGCCTGCGTCGAGTCTCGTGCGGGCAGGAGGGATGCCGCGCTCACCCACCTCGCGGAGGCCGTCGAGCGCGACCCCCGCACCCGCGAATGGGCGCAGAACGACTCCGACTTCGACGCGATCAGGCCGGATCCGCGGTTCCCCGCGGCGGGCTAGGCCGCCGCGTGCGCCTGCAGGGCGGGCCGGGCGATCAGCTTCGGCTGGCGCGGCGGCTCGAGTGCCGCTCTCGCGGCTCTGAATGTCGGGCAAGGAGTGTTCCCCGGGATCGCGCACAGGTCGGATCGCCGGAAAAAACAGTCATCGCAGGTGTTCGCCAGCCGCTTCGCCATGAGGTCCCGAAGAGGCGACTATAGGCGCGCTCAGGCGCGCTTTGTAGGACTTCGTTCACCAAACTTCCGCAATTTCCGCCAAGAACGTTGCAACCGTTGGCACTTGGGACAACTACCTTGTTGCCAAGGCGTGCAACGCTTCGTCGACGTCCGACACCGGGACGATTCGAAGCCCGTCCGCGTACCGCCGCGCCCCCTCGGCGTTCGCGTCGGGGACGAGGAACACGTCGGCTCCCGCTTCTTGCGCGCCGATGGTCTTCTGCTTGATCCCTCCAATCTCGTGCACGGAGCCGTCGAGCGCGATCTCCCCGGTCGCGACGACCGTCTTCCCTCGGTCCAGGTCCTTCGGTCCGAGCTCGTCGATGATGTCGAGGGTGAAGGCGAGTCCGGCGGACGGCCCTCCGATCTGGCCTGTGTCGATCGAGACGTCGACCGGCAGGACGAGCTTCGGCTCGATGACGATGCCCATGATCGCCCGAGGCGGCTGGTCGTCGGAGGCCCTCGTGCCCACGTCGACGGTCTGCTCCGCGCCTCCCCGCTCGATCCTCAGGGTCACCGTGTCGCCCGGGTCGAGCGTCGACATGACGCGGGTCAGATCCTCGGGGTCGGCGACGTCCTTGCCCTGAGCGCCCACGATCAGGTCACCCGGCTTGAGCACTCCGTCGGCAGGCGCGCCGACGTCGATCGCGCTGACGACGACTCCGCCTTCTGTCACCTTGTAGCCGAGCTCGCGCAGGGCGACCGCCGCCGCGATCCTCTGCGACGCGCTCATCTCCGCAAGACCCTGCTGGCGCTGGATCCGCTCGGGGAGGTTCTGCGGGTTGTAGGCGTCGGCCGGGACGAGCGTGGCCCCGTCGTGGATCCCGGGGAAATAGCGCTCGAGGAGGCTCGCCTTCCGCACGATGATGTCGACCATGTAGATGCCGCCGTCGCCTGGTCGGTCGTGCTCGCCCTCGACGTGGACGAGCGGCTCCACCGATCTCGCGCGGTCAGGGAGGAAGATGTAGTAGTTCGAGGGGTAGAAGGCGAAAACCGCCACCACGATCGCGAGCACGCCCACGATCGCGGCGAGCGGTATGAGCCAGCGTCTCAGCTCGACCCGGCGAGCACGCCGACGACTTCGCGTACGGCGTCCGCCGATTTGCCGAGCTCTGCGCGCTCGTCGTCCGAGAGCTCGAGCTCGACGATCTCCTCGATGCCGCCCGCGCCGATCTTCACCGGCACGCCCATGTAGAGGCCGTCGATTCCGTACTCGCCTTCCAGGTACGCCGTGCAGGGAAGCACGCGCTTCTGGTCGAGGCAGACGGAGTCGACCATCTGCGCGACCGCCGCGCCCGGTGCGTACCAGGCCGACGTGTCGAGCAGATTGACGATCTCGCCGCCGCCCTTGCGCGTGCGCTCCACCATCTCCTCGATGCGCTCGGCCGAGACGAGCTTCGTGAGCGGGATGCCGCCCACGGTCGTCGCCGAGACGACCGGCACCATCTGGTCACCGTGACCGCCGAGCACCATCGCGGTCACATCCTTGGCGGACGCGCCCGTCTCCCACGCGATGAAGGTGCTGAAGCGCGCGGTGTCGAGGATGCCCGCCATCCCGAAGACGCGTTCCTTCGGAAACCCCGAGGCGCTCTTCGCGACATGGCACATGGCGTCGAGCGGGTTGGAGACGACGATGAGGACGGCTTCGGGCGAACGCTCGACCGCCTCACGGGTGACCGAGCCGACGATGGACTCGTTCGTGGTCACAAGGTCGTCGCGGCTCATGCCGGGCTTCCGCGGCAAGCCTGCCGTGACGACGACGACATCGGAGCCCTCGGTCTCGGCGTACCCGTTCGAGCCGACGATGTTCGGCTCGTACCCGAGGACCGGTGCGGCCTCGTTCAGGTCGAGCGCCTTGCCCTGTGGCAGGTTCTCCTTGATGTCGACGAGGACGACGTCCGCGTAGTCGCGGCGCCCGATCTCCTGCGCCGCGGTCGCGCCGACGTTCCCCGCGCCCACCACCGTGACTTTTCTCCTCATACCCGTACTCCCATCGTGTCGATGATCGCATCGGCCACCTCGCTCGTCCCGACGGCGGTCGGGTCGTCGCGGGTCGGCTTCATGTCGTAGGTCACGCTCTTGCCCTCGGCGATGACGCCGGCGATCGCGCTCTCGACGCGGTCGGCCGCGTCCCGCTCCTCGAGATGGCGGAGCATCATCACGCCAGAGAGGAGCATCGCCATCGGGTTGACCTTGTTCTGCCCCGCGTACTTGGGCGCCGAGCCGTGCGTCGGCTCGAAGACCGCCGCGTGCGTGCCGAAGTTGCCGCCGGGCGCGAGCCCAAGGCCGCCGATAAGGCCGGCGCAGAGGTCCGACACGATGTCGCCGTAGAGGTTCGGGCAGACGAGGACGTCGTACTCCTCAGGGCGCTGCACCAGCTGCATGCAGAGGTTGTCCACGATCCGGTCCTCGAACTCGATGTCGGTCTGCTCCTCGGCCACCTCGCGGGCGACGCGGAGGAAGAGGCCGTCGGTGAACTTCATGATGTTGGCCTTGTGCACCGCGGTCACCTTGCGGCGGCCGCTCTTGCGCGCGTAGTCGAAGGCGAACTCGACGATGCGGCGCGTGCCCGAGACCGAGATCGGCTTGATCGAGATTCCCGAGCCCTCGCGGATCCGGCCCTGCCCGTGGTGCTCGACCCAGTCGGCGAGCGCAGAGGCGTGCTCGGTGCCCTCTTCGAACTCGATGCCGGCGTAGAGGTCTTCCGTGTTCTCGCGGATGACCACGAGGTCGACGGTCGAGTACCGAGACCGGACGCCCTCGTAGCTCTTGCACGGGCGCACCTGGCCGTAGAGGTCGAGGGTCTTCCGGAGCGCGACGTTGACGCTGCGAAAGCCCGTGCCGACCGGCGTCGTGATCGGGCCCTTGAGGGCAACGCCGTTCTCCCGGATCGACTCGAGGACGTGGTCGGGCAGCGGGTTCCCGCCGTGCTGGTCCATGACGTCGGCTCCCGCGTGTTGCACGTCCCAGTCGAATTCGACGCCGGTGGCGTCGAGGACCCGGCGCGTTGCGTCCGCAAGCTCGGGCCCGGTGCCGTCACCGGGAATGAGGGTCACGCGATGAGCCATGGGCGCCGGCGTGATGGTAGCTGAGGGCAGAATCCGCACACGGTTCGGTACCGTTCTGGGCAATGGAGGGAAGCGACTTCAAGCCGGGACTCGAGGGCGTCGTCGCGGTCGAGACGGAGATCGCGGAGCCCGACCGCGAGGGGGGCGTTCTCCGCTACCGCGGAGTCGACATCGAGGAGCTCGTCGGGCACGTTCCCTACGAGAAGGTCTGGGGACTTCTCGTCGACGACGATCTGAGCTCGGTGATGCCGGAGCCGGAGCCGTACGAGCCCGCCGGGCTCACGGGCAACGCGCCGGCCGACCTCCAGGCCGAGACGGCGCGCCTTGCTGGCGAGTGGAAGCTCGGGAAGCTCAACGAGATCTCGGACGAGCAGGCGCGCGAGGATCTGGGCCGCCTCTCGTCCCAGATGATGGGCATCGTCGCCCGCTCCGCCCGCCTCGCGGACGGACACGACGACTCGGTCGCCGACGACGACGTGGCGCGTGGTGAGACGGCCGCGGAAAAGTTCCTCCTCCGCTGGCGCGGCGAGGCCGATCCGCGGCACGTGAAGGCGATCGACACGTACTGGATCTGCACCGCCGAGCACGGCCTCAACGCCTCGACCTTCACTGCGCGCGTGACGGCGTCGACGGGCGCCGACTGCGGCGCGGCTCTCTCAGCGGCCGTAGGGGCGCTCTCGGGTCCGCTGCACGGAGGTGCTCCGGCCTACGTCAAGCCGATGCTGGAGGAGGTCGCCGCACTGGGCGACCCGGAGAAGTGGGTGCGCGAAAGGCTCGACGCCGGCAGGCGCATCATGGGCTTCGGCCATCGGGTGTACCGCGCGGAGGACCCACGCTCCCGGATTCTCAAGCGGACTGCGCGCGAGCTCGGCGCTCCTCAAATCGAGGTTGCCGAGCGGCTGGAGGAGGCCGCGCTCGCCGAGCTCGAGCGGCGCCACCCCGAACGGCCTTTGAAGACGAACGTCGAGTACTACTCCGCGCTCGTCCTCGACGTCGCCGAGATTCCGCCGCCCCTCGCGCCCGCGATGTTCGCCTGCTCGCGTGTCGCAGGGTGGTCGGCGCATATCCTCGAGCAGAAGCGGACCGGCCGGCTCTTCCGTCCCTCGGCGAAGTACGTGGGGCCCGGGGCGCGATCGCTCGAGTCGGTTTGACGCTCGCCGAGGCCGTCGCGCGCGCGGGTGAGGCGAAGGACGAGCGCGCGCTTGCGGATCTTCGGCGCGCAGTCGACGACGACCTCGAGGCTGCGGCGCGGAGCGCGAGCTACCAGGAGCGCGCGGTCGCCTACCGCGCAATCGGCCAGCTGCGCTTCAACCAGAAGACCGAGCTGCTCCGCCGCGGGCTCGAGGACACGAGCCCTGCATGCCGAGGCTCGGCGCTCCTCTCGCTGGAGCTCCTCTCACGCGATCACCCCGGGCTCGTGAACGGGGCGCGCCCGCTCCTCCACTCGCTCGCCAACGACGATCCGAACCCAGCCGTGCGCCGGCTCGCCGTCCTCTCGCTCAAGAACGGCTCGCCGACGCCGGACACGATCACGCTTCTCGCCCATCTCGGGGAGGAGGCGGAAGAGCGCGAGCTACGCGACGCGGCAACCGCGGTTCACCGCGTGCTCAA
>JBKPRJ010000014.1:0-7425 GCA_046734455.1 Actinomycetota bacterium
CTCGGCCCGGATGAAGAGCGACGCGACGCGCTTCCTGCGGGACGGCGTGCTGACGGTTGCCTACGAGGCAGGCGGCGCGTCTGCGCTCGCCCGCGTCACCCAGAGGCCCGACGGGAAGCTCGACGCTTCGATCGAGAGCGCCGAGCCCGAGGAGGCGGTGGCGAAGCTGCGTTTCGTGCTCGCCGCAGACGACGACCACAGCGAGTTCGTCCGGCGCTTCAAAGACGACCCGCTCATCGGGAGAGCCGTCACCGCCTTGCGCGGCATGCGGCCCATCCGGACGGCGACGGTCGCCCACTCGCTCCTCAAAGCGGTCTGCGGGCAGCTGATCGATTCGCGCTCGGCGCGCCTCCTCGAGGCGAAGCTCGTCCGCCTGGCCTGTCCCGAGCACGGCGGCCTGCGGCTCCCTCCAGCCCGGGAGACCTTCCAGCGCTTCACGCGCGCCGAGCTCGCACGCCACGGGCTCGTCTCTCGCAAGGGCTCGGCGCTCCTGCGTCTGACGAAGGAGCTGGACCTCGAGCGCCTGCACGGCGTCCCGACCGACGTGGCGGCGAGGAGGATCGAGCGCGAGCGTGGCCTCGGCCCCTGGTCGGCCGGCATGGTCTGCCTCTACGGGCTCGGCCGGCGGGAATGCGGGCTCGTCGGCGATCTCGGGCTCGTGAAGCTCGTCTCCGCGCAGCGCGGACGCTGGGTGGAGACCGAGGAGACACGCGAGATCCTCGAGCCCTACGAGGAATGGGCCGGGCTCGCGAGCGTCTACATGCTCTCGAGCCTGAAGGACTACTCGGTCGGCCGGAGCGTCGGGAAGAGGATGACGTCGCGGATCGTGTCGCGGCCGGTCAGCAGCATGGAGAGCCTGTCGATGCCGAGCCCCAGGCCGGCAGTCGGCGGCATCCCGTAGGAGAGCGCCTCCACGTAGTCGGGGTCCTCCGCGCCCATCTCGGCGAAGCGGGCTGCCTGTTCATCAGCGTCGTTCAGCTCCGAGTAGGCGTTGCCAAGCTCCATGCCGCCGGCGAAGTACTCGAAGCGCTCGACGATCCCCTCCTCGCCCTCCTTGAGCCTCGCGAGCGGTGAGAGCTCGACCGGGTAGTCGTGGAGAATCGTCGGCTGGATCAGCTTCGGCTCGACGAGATGGCTGAGCGCGTGGTCGACGAGCTGCGCCCAGTTGTCGTCTGCGCCCGTGTCGACCTCGCGCTCTTCCAGATGTCGGCGGAGCTCGTTCGCATCCCGCGTCCAGACGCCTTCGGCCTCGAGGGCTCCGATCAGGCTCATCCGCTTCCAGGCGGGCGCGAAGTCGATCTCGTTTCCGCGGAACGACACCTTGGTCGACCCCGTCGCTTCGTCGATCACGACCCGCAGGAGCTCCTCGATGAGAGCCATGGCGTCCTCGTAGTCCGCGTAGGCCTCGTACCACTCGAGCATCGTGAACTCGGGCTGGTGCTTGTACGAGATGCTCTCGTTGCGGAAGTCCTTCGAGATCTCGTAGACCTTCTCGAGCCCGCCCACGATGAGGCGCTTGAGGTAGAGCTCGTCCGCGATGCGGAGGTAGAGGTCGGCGTCGAGCTCGTTCGAATGCGTGACGAACGGTTCGGCGAGCGCGCCGCCGTAGCGCGGCTGCAGAATCGGTGTCTCGACCTCGACGAAGCCGCGCGCATCGAGGAAGCGGCGGATGGCCGCGACGAGCTCGCTGCGGATCAGGAAATCGCGCCGCGTCTCCTCGTTGACGAGCAGGTCGAGGTAGCGCTTGCGATAGCGAGTCTCCGCGTCGACGACACCGTGGTACGTGTCAGGGAGCGGCCGCTGGATCTTCGCGAGCAGCTGGAACTCGTTGACGGAGAGGGACGGCTCGCCGCGCTTCGTCTTCGTCGCATGGCCGCGCACGCCGACGACGTCTCCGAGGTCGACGTGGAATCCCTCCACCTCGCCGGGCCGGACGAGCAGCTGGATCTGTCCGCTCCTGTCCACGAGGTCGAGGAAGACGAGCTTCCCCATGTCCCGACGGCCCATGACACGGCCGGCCAACGCGTGCTCGGCGCCGGTCGCCTGAGGCTCCAGGGTTTCCGCGTCCGCCCGCACAGCGGCGATCTCCTTTCGGCCGGGAAAGCGATGCGGGGTGCCCATGACTGGGCGAGTCTAGAGGGCGGCCGCGCGCCTGGTGACTACCCGATGCTGCACTGTGCCGTGACCGTTCCACCTTGATTCGACACGTTCACGGTCACGGCGTTCCCGTCGGGATACGCGGGCTCGCCGATTCCGGCTACGCCCTGGCCTGCAGGGGGGACAACCGCTCCTCCGACGGTTGCGCCGTCCAGGATGCAGACGATCTTGTCGCCGGCCCGGACGGCGTCGCGCTCGTAGGTCAGCCTCTGGTTGCCCTCGATCCTGATCGTTCGAGTCGGCCTGTCACCGCAGCCGGCGAGCGCGAGGACGGCGGCGATTGCTGCTGCACGCATGCGCACGGCACTTCGACCGCCGCAAGCATCGAAATGTTCCCCTCTCGCATCACAGGCCCCAGATCGCCCAGCCGATGAGTACGCCGAGGCCGAGCGAGACGCCGAAGAGGAGCCAGCCGGGAAAAAGGAGAGCGGCCTGCATGCGGCTCGGAACGTGGCCGAGCCGGCCCTGGCGGCCCACTTCCGCTCGGTAGCGCGACCTGAGCTCCTCAGCAGCTGCAGGGTCGTTCGCGAAGATGCGGGCCTCCGCGTGCGCGCGAGCCCGCTCGGCCGCGTCGGGCCCGGGAAAATAGGGATCGCCGAACGCCCCGCCTTCCACTTGTCTGCCCGGGCCGGAGAGCAGGCGGATGATCTCGTTGCGGACCGTCTCGGCGTCCGCGCCAAAGCTGAGCAGGATGCGAGCGCCGACGCCCTCGTTCTCGCGCACGACGCCGAGCAGGATGTGCTCGGTGCCGATGTAGTTGTGCCCGAGAGAGAGCGCCTCGCGGAGCGCGAGCTCAAGGACCTTCTTGGCGCGCGGTGTGAACGGGATCTGGCCGGTCGTCGTCTCGTCGCCCGGGCCCACGATGCGCGCGAGCTGGGCGCGCACCTCCTCGACCGTGATGCCCAGGCTCGCGAGAACGCGCGCAGCCAGACCTTCCTCTTCCCGGAGCAGCCCGAGCAGGAGATGCTCCGTCCCGATGTAGTTGTGGCGTAGCTCGCGGGCCTCGTCCTGCGCGAGGACGACGACCTGCCGGGCTCTCTCCGTGAAGCGCTCGAACAACGCAGGCCGAAGCCTACGCCGCCTTGATGTCCATGATCTTGAACTTCAAGGAACCCCTTGGAGCGGCGACCTCGACGGTCTCGCCCTTCTTGTGCCCCATGATCGCCTTGCCCACGGGCGACTCGTTCGAGAGCTTGTGCTCGGCGGGATTCGCCTCGGCCGATCCGACGATGTGGTACTCGATGGTCTCGCCGGCATCGACGTCGCGCAGGCGGACCTTCGTCCCCACCGCGACGACCCCGGTCGGGATCTCCTTCTTGTTCACCACGCGGGCGCTCGCCAGGCGCTCCTCGAGCGTGGCGATGCGGTGCTCGAGCATCGCCTGCTCGTTCTTCGCATCGTCGTACTCGGAGTTCTCGCTGATGTCACCGAACTCGCGGGCCTGCTTGATGCGCTCGGCCACCTCGCGCCGCTTCACGGTCGAGAGATGTTGGATCTCTTCCTTCAGCTTGTCGTGCCCTTCGGGCGTGAGAATTACTTCCTTCACGGCTTCCTCCAACCCCCTGAATACGCAAACGCGGTGCCCCTCAGGCACCGTCGCGGGCGACATTGTAGCGGTCTCGTCAAACGGAGAACGTTCGGCGCCCGGCTACGATTCCCTTTCAATGTGCGCCGACTTGAACACACCCTGGACGATCGGTTCCGTCGAGATTCCGACGCGCCTCGTCCTGGCCCCCATGGCGGGCGTGAGCGTACAGGCGTTCCGCCGCCAGGGACGCCGCTACGGCGCGGGATTGGTGTGCTCGGAGATGGTCAGCTGCGCCGGTCTCTCGCATCGGAACGAGCGCACGCTCGGCTACTTGCGGATCGGAGCGGACGAGCATCCGCTGGCGGTACAGATCTTCGGCTCCGAGCCCGCCCTGATGGCCGAGGCCGCGCGGATGGTGGAGGCCGCCGGCGCCGACCTCGTCGACATCAACTTCGGCTGCCCCGTGCGCAAGGTGACGAAGACGGGTGCGGGAGCCTCGCTCCTCGACGAGCCTCACCGCGCCGCCGCGATCGTCGAAGCCGTTGCGGAGGCGGTCGACGTCCCCGTCTGCGTGAAGATGCGCCGCGGGCTCGAGAACGGCTCCCGCACGGCGCTCGAGGTCGGGCCGCAGCTCGTCGAGGCGGGCGCGGCCTCGCTGACACTGCATCCGCGCTCTGCGCAGCAGATGTACACGGGAACGGCCGACCACGCGCTCACGGAGGAGCTCGTGGGGCTCGTGGACGTGCCGGTGGTCGCCTCCGGTGACATCACGAGCCGGGAGCGCGCCGCGTCCGTCCTCGACGAGACCGGCTGCGCGGCAGTCATGGTCGGCCGCGTGGCGCAGGGGAATCCCTGGGCGGTCGGCGAGATCGCGGGGATCGTTGGCGGCACGCCGACGCGCGAGGAGGTCGTCGCAGAGCTCCTTCACTTCATCCGCGATACCGTCGCCGAGATGGGCGAGCAACGCGCGACGGGCTTCCTGAAGAAGTTCTACGGGTGGTATCTCGGCCGCGGGAGGTTCCCGAAGCCGTTCGCGAACGAGCTCGTCCGGCTCGAGACCATCGAGCAGGTGGAAGATCGGCTCCTCGCCGCGGCTCCCGGCGCGAGCGACGTTCTGGCGCGCCTGGAGGCCGACCTGCCGGCCAAGGACAACATCGTGCTCGACTTGCCGGTCTCGATTTATGCCGGCGGCTAGTTCACCACTTCCCGGCACGGGCGGCGCAGTTTGTGAAGACCTTGTGAGAAGCGGCACTTGATGCTGTAATCGCCTCACGCGCGGGCGTATATTCCGAAGCTCGTGGCTTCCTACCAGGGAGGCGCACCATGAGGCTGAGACACATGATCTACGCGGCGGTCGCGCTCGCTGCCCTCGGTGCCGCACCTTCGGCGCCGGGGGATACGCTCGTCGTGTGCGAGCAAGGGTGCCGGTACACCACAATCGCCTCCGCACTCGGCGCCGCCACAAACGGAGACCGAATCGCCGTGCGACCCGGAAGCTACGACGGCGGGTTCGTGATCGACAAGCGGGTCACGCTGGCGGGCGCCAGCGCGGCGAAAACGGAGATCACGGGCGGATCGCCTGTCGTTACCGTTGCCCAAGGAGTGGCCGTCTCGATCAAGCGGGTGACGATCACGGGCGGCAGCGGGACTCTCGGCGGCGGTGTCGTCAACCGCGGCTCTCTCTCGATGGTCGCCAGTTCTGTGCAGGACAACGCTTCCTTTGATCCCACAACGGGCCTCTTCGGCGCGGGTGGCCTCTGCAACTTCGGCGAGGCGACGCTGCGACGAAGCGTCGTTCGCGCGAATGACGGGGCCGGAATCGTCAACCGTGGCTTGGACATCGACTATCCCCACTTCGGCTCACTCATGCTGATAGCGACGACCGTCGCGGCGAATACGAGGGACGGGGTCGCGAATCAGGGCGACTATGAGATCGGTGGAGCGACGGCGACCATCACCCGCAGCACGATCGCCGACAACGGCGGTTGGGGCCTTGCCACCGGCGGATACTCGACGGTCGTCGGTAGCGCCATCAGCCGCAACGCCGAGGGCGGGATGACCTCGGGCAATCCCGCCACGGTCGTTCATTCGCGGATTACCGAGAACGGGGGATTTGCCGGCTTCGCTGATGGCAGTCGAAATACCCGGGCCACCATCAGCGACAGTCTGATCGCCGACAACACCGGCCTGGGGGTATACAGCGGTGGGTTCACCGAACTCAAGGGCACCACCGTTAACGGAAACGGCGGCGGCGCCCGAGTCGACAACTACGTCGGGTCCTTGCTCGTCAGTGGCAGCTCGATCACCGGCAACTCCGCCGACTTCGGCGGCGGCATCTTCGTCGAAGGATTCGGCGGTGGAGGCGCCACGATCGTGAACAGCACCGTCAGCGGGAATACCGCCCGCTACCAGGGCGGCGGGATCTTCTTGCAGGATTTCGGGGCAGGCGTGAACATCGAAAACAGTACGGTCGAGAACAATCGGGCCGCATCGGGGGGCGGGCTTTTCGTCGGGATCGAGAGCATCGCGACGATCACGGGGAGCAGGATCCTCGCGAACGTCGCGACGGGCGGCCCGGGATCGGGCGGAGGCATCTTCAACGACGGCGGCAGCGTCACCCTGCAAAGCACTCTCCTCGAGGGCAACGTCCCCGAGGATTGTGTCGGCTGCGGCTGAGCCGAGCTCTGCACCAGCCGAGAGGGCCAAAGCCACCGGTAAAATTCGACCGTGGCGGCGGTAACGACAAGAGGAGAACGGCGCATCGTGACGGCGCTGATCTCCGACGTGGTGGGCTCGACCGCGATCGCGGAGCAGCTGGGCCCAGAACGCTCGAAGCTCTTGATCGACGAGGTCATGCGGCTCATGGCCGAGCAGGTCCGGCGCTACGACGGCACCGTCGCGCAGCTCGTCGGTGACGAGATGCTCGCGTTCTTCGGCGCGCCGGTCTCCCACGAGGACGATTCCGAGCGCGCGGTCCGCGCGGCGCTCTCGATCCAGCGGGCGGTGCACTCCTATGCCCAGGAGGTGAAGGAGGCCTACGAGATCGAGCTGGCCGTCCGCATCGGGATCAACACGGGCCCGGTCGTGGTCGGCCTGGAGGCCGACGGCGACGGTGATCCCTGGAACGCGCTCGGAGACACCGTCAACGTCGCCGCGCGCCTGCAGAACATCGCCCCGGAGGGCGGCATCGTCGTGGGCCCGACGACCGAACGGCAGATCGAGGACTGCTTCGAGGTCGAGGAGCTCGAGACGCCGGAGCTGAAAGGCGTCTCCAAGAAGCTCAAGGTCTACAAGGTCCTCCGCGCACGCGAGCTGACGCAGGTTGAGCCGTCCCAGCCCATCGTCGGGCGCGACTTCGAGCTCAGCGTGCTCGAACGTGTGATGGAGGGCCTCGTCGAGGGCCGCGGCGCGATCGTCTCGGTCATGGGTGAGCCGGGCATCGGCAAGTCGAGGCTCGTCTGGGAGGTGCGAAGCCGCTACCACGACCGCGTCCGCTTCATCGAAGGCCGCTCGGTCTCGTACGCGCAGACCTTCCCCTACTGGCCGATCCGGGACCTCCTGCGGGAGTGGCTGGGCGTCGGCGCCTCGACGCCCGAGGCGCGCGTGCGGCTCGAGCTCAAGGCCCAGCTGGCCGAGCTCTTCGGCGAGGAGTCGGAGGAGATCTATCCCTTCTTCGCCAATCTGCTCAACCTCACGCTCGAGCCCGATGCCGCGCAGCGCATCCGCGAGCTCAACCGAGA
>JBKPRJ010000015.1:0-9729 GCA_046734455.1 Actinomycetota bacterium
TGCGCGGTCGACAACATCTGGTCGCTCTCCAACCTCGTCCTCATGACGGGCCACCTCGGCTACGAGTCGACGGGCCTGAACGCGCTCCGCGGCCAGAACAACGTCCAGGGCCTGAACGACGCGGGCGCGAACCCGGCCTACTTCCCCGGCTACCAGCCGGCCGACAGCGCCGACGTGCGGCAGAAGTTCTCGGAGGCCTGGGGTGTCGAAGTGCCGGAGACGCCCGGCTACCGGCTCGACCAGATCATGTCGGGGCTTCACGACGGGCGCATCAAGGCCCTCTACCTCATCGGCGAGAACCCGGCGCAGACCGAGCCGAACGCCCACCACGTCGAGGAGGGGCTCGAGCACGTCGAGTTCCTCGTCACGCAAGACCTCTTCCTGAACGAGATGACCGAGCGTCTGGCCGACGTTGTCTTGCCCGCCTCGAGCTTCGCCGAGAAGGACGGCACGTTCACGAACACCGAGCGGCGCGTGAACCGCGTGCGCAAAGCGCTCCCGTGCCCGGGCGAGGCGCGTGAGGACTGGCAGATCGTGGTCGACATGGCCAAGGCGCTGGGCGGGAGCTGGCCCGAGTACCGGACCCCCGAGGACGCCTGGAACGAGTTCGCCGACCTTTCGCCGCTCTGGACGGGCATCCGCTACGACCGCATCGAAGAGGTCGGGCTCCAGTGGCCGTGCACCGACCGCGACCACCCCGGCACCCCGTTCCTACACGCGCCGAGCCCGTCTCGTCCGAGCGGCAAGGGCAAGTTCTACCCCGTCGAGTACCAGCCCCCCATCGAGCAGCCCGACTCCGAATATCCCTTCGTCCTCTCGACCGGCCGCACCCTCTACCACTACAACTCGGCGACGATGACCATGCGAGAGGAAGCGGTCGTGCAGAAGCAGGAGGATCCTTTCGTCGAGATGCATCCCGACGACGCGGCCGCGCTCGGAGTGCAGAACGGCGACTGGGTGCGGCTCGTCTCGCGCCGGGGGGAGCTCGAGGCGCGGGCGGCAGTCGGCGAGCGCGTCTACCCCGGGCTCGTCTGGATGGCGCTCCACTTCGCGCAGGCGAAGGTGAACTGGCTCACGCACGACGTCGGCGACCCGCTCATCGGCACGCCCGAGTACAAGACGTCGGCCGTCCGCATCGAGCCGGTCGGCTCCGCCCTCAAGCCGGCCGCGCGCTAGTCGAAAGGCGCATTTCCGCTTAGGATCCCCGCGTGGCGAAGGGGCCAGCTGCGGCTCAGGCGGGCGAGCGGATCCTCTACGAGATCGTTTCGACGGTCGGCTCGTCCCTCGACCTCGACGAGGTCATCGGCGCCGTCGTGCGTCTCCTTTCGGATGCGAGCGCCGTCCATGCCTGCTTCGTCTACCTGATCGAGGACGACCGGCTCGTGCTGCGCGCGGCTTCGGAGCCCTACACCGACCTCGTCGGCGAGATCACGCTCGAGAAGGGCATCGCCTGGTGGGCGGTTGAGCACGGCGAGCCCGCGTTCACGCAGAACGCAATGGACGACCCGCGCAACGAGTTCGTCTCCGAGCTCGAGGAGGAGAAGTTTCAGTCGCTGCTCTCCGTGCCCGTCTCCGGGCGCGACTCCGTCATCGGCGCGATCTCGATGCACACCGAGGCGCCTCGGGAGTTCACCGCGGAGGAGGTCGAGCTCCTCACGTCGACGGCGTCGCTCGTCGGCGGAGCCATCGAGAACGCTCGCCTCTACGAGGAGACGAGTCGGCGCGTGCGCGAGCTCGAGCACCTGACCGAGCTCGCGGAGACCCTCGCGCGGGCGCAGCAGCTCGGCGAAGTGCTCCCCGCAGTCGCGGACCGCACCCGGCAGCTCCTCCACAGCCGCTCGTGCCACGTCTACATGCTCGACAGCGGATCGGAGGAGCTCCGCCTCCGCGCTTCGGCCCCTGCCGACGAGGAGGCCCGGGCGGTCATCCGGCTTGCGGAGCTCGGCCCGGAGATCGCGCGAAGCGGCCGCTCGGCGACCGTCGCCGTGCCGATCGTCGCGGACGACGAGCTCCTCGGCCTCATCACGGCCGAGGGGACGACCGAGGTCGACTTCGCGCGTGCGGCCGCGAATCAGACCGCCGTCGCGATCAAGAAGATCGAGCTGATCGAGCGGCTCACCGAGAAAAACCTGATCAAGGACTTCTTCGAGCAGCTTGCCGGGGGCAACGTCCTGGGCGCCGTCGAGGGACGCGCGGCGCGCCTCCGCTGCGACCTCGACCGCACATACGTCGTCGTCGAGGTCGCCCCGCCCGACGAGGCCGTCCAGAAGGCGGTCGCGGCAGCAGCTCCAGGTTCCCTCTTCGACCACCGCGACGATTCGAGCCGTGCCCTTCTCCGTGTCCCGTCCGTGGGCGAGGCCGCCCTCGTCGAGCGGATCCAGGGGATCCACGCCGAGATCGGCAGCGCGGCCTCGATCGGCATCTCGAACCCGTGCACGGGCGCGCCGAGCTTCCAGGCCGGCTTCGAGGAGGCCGGGCATGCCCTCCTCGGCTCGGTCATCCGGGGCACCCCGGGCGTCATGACCTACGAGGAACTCGGGCCGTACAAGTACCTCCTGAGGATGTCGCTCGACTCCAGCGTCCGCGACTCGCAGCGCGACCTCGTCGCGAAGATCGCCGAATACGACCGCCAGCGCCAGACATCGCTGCTCAAGACGCTCGAGGAGTTCCTCCGCCGCCGCGGCAACATCAGCGCGACCGCGGAGGCGCTGTACGTCCATCCGAACACGCTGAGGCAGCGTCTGCGCCGGATCCAGGAGCTCTCGGGGCTCGACCTGCGCAAGGAGGATTGGCTCCTGATCGAGATCGCCGTGAAGATGGTAAAGCTGAACGAAGCGCTCGGTCGGTCAGAGCCCACATAAGCCTCGCCAAACGCTTGTAGGGACCCGCCATCGGCAGGCGCGTCATCGCTGTTTAATCTCGCCTCACCCGACCAGGAGAGGGAGGAGGCCGCATGGCGACCACCGCCGCCGCACCCAGCGTCGACGACATCCGCAAGGAGTCCGAAAAGCGCGGCATCGAGTTCTACTTCGCGCAGTTCGTGGACATGTACGCACGGCCGAGCGCGAAGCTCGTGCCGGCAGCACACCTCGACGACCTCGTCTCCGACGGAGCCGGCTTCGCAGGCTTCGCGGCCGGTGAGATCGGCCAGTTCCCCAGCGATCCCGACATCGCCGCGATCCCCGACCTCGCGAGCTTCACACCAGTGCCATGGGAGCCGACGGTCGCGCGCTTCGCCTGCGACATCCACGTCGACGGCGAGGAGTGGGCCTACGATCCGCGCACGATCCTCCGCCGCCAGCTGGAGAAGGCCCGCACGAAGGGCTTCGAATTTCGCATGGGTCTCGAGCTCGAGTACTTCCTCGTCGAGCTCCGGGAGGACGGCTCCATCGCCCTCGCCGACGCGCTCGACACGCTCGAGAAGCCCTGTTACGACCTCAACGGCCTTTCCCGCCACTACGACTTCCTGACCACCGTCTCCCGTTACGTCAACGAGCTCGGGTGGGGCAACTACGCGAACGACCACGAGGACGCGAACGGCCAGTTCGAGCAGAACTTCACCTACGCGGACGCGCTCACGAGCTGCGACCGCGCGATCTTCTTCCGCTACATGGTCCACCAGCTCGCCGAGCGCAAGGGCCGGGAGGAGGGCAAGAACATCCTCGCGACGTTCATGCCGAAGCCGTTCACGAACCTGACCGGCAACGGCTGCCACTTCCACATGTCCCTCTGGGATGGCGACACGAATCTGTTCCTCGACGAGAACGACCCCCGTGGGCTCGGCCTCTCGGACTCGGCGTACAAGTTCATCGCCGGCCTCACGAAGCACGCGAAGGCCTACAGCGCCGTGACCGCGCCGACGGTCAACTCCTACAAGCGCCTCAAGGTCGGTTCGACGGCAAGCGGCGCGACCTGGTCGCCCGTGTGGATCTCATACGGCTACAACAATCGCACGCAGATGCTGCGCATCCCCGGCCCCGGAAGGATCGAGGACCGGACGATCGACGGCAGCTGCAACCCGTACCTCGCGGCCGCGGTGATCCTCGCCGCCGGCCTGGACGGGATCGACTCCGGTCTCGACCCTGGCGACCCGAACAGCGAGAACCTGTACCAGATCCCCTACGCCGAGCTGCGTTCGCGCGGGCTCGAGACGCTGCCCTCCAACCTCCTCGACGCGACCGAGGAGCTCGAGGGCGACGACGTCCTCCGCGAGGCCCTGGGCCGCGGCCGGGACGAGGACTACGTCGACTACTTCATCCGCGTGAAACAGGACGAGTGGTCGCGCTACCACGAGCAAGTGACCCCCTGGGAGGTGCGGGAGTACCTGACCCGCTTCTAGATATGTAGGAAAGCTCCATCTGCCATAGACGCAGAACGTCTATTTCATGCGAAATCGACGGTCAATCAGAATGTAAGTTGAGTACACATGTGTGGGATTGTCGGGCTATTCGCAAAATCGGCTGCGATCGAGGAGTCGCTCGGGCGGCATCTCGGCGCGATGCTCGCCCAGATGAACGATCGTGGGCCCGACAGCGCCGGAGTCGCGGTCTACCGTGACCCTGCGCCGACCGGCGGGAGCAAGGTCACCCTCTTCTCCGCCGACCCACTCCAGGACTGGGAGGCTCTTGCCGGCGAGCTACGCCAGGCCTTCGGCGGCGCCTCCGACCCCGAGGTGCGTTCGAGCCACGCGGTGTTCGTCGTCGAGGCGGAGGCGGACGACGCCGAGGCCTGGGTTCGGCAGGCGCACCCGGAGCTCCGTGTCATGAGCGCGGGGCAGACGATCGAGATCTACAAGGAGACCGGCCTGCCGGAGGAGTTCGTGCGCCGCTTCGCGCTCGAGGACTTCCGGGGCACGCACGCGCTCGGGCACACGCGGATGGCGACCGAGAGCAGGGTGACGACGGAGGGCTCGCATCCCTTCTCCACCGGCCTCGACCTCTGCCTCGTGCACAACGGCTCGCTCTCAAACCACAACCGTCTGCGCGAGAGGCTCCGCCGCGACGGCATCGACTTCCAGACGGAGAACGACACAGAGGTCGCCGCCGGATATCTCGCCTGGCGGCTGCGGGAAGGCGCGTCCCTCGAGCAGGCGCTCGAAGGCTGCCTCGACGACCTCGACGGCTTCTACACCTTTCTCGTCGGAACGATCGAGGGGTTCGCCGTGCTTCGCGATCCGATCGCATGCAAGCCCGCGGTTCTCGCCGAGACCGACGATTGGGTCGCGATGGGCTCGGAATGGCGCGCGATCTCCGTCCTCCCCGGCGCCTCAGAAGCGCGCGCGTGGGAGCCTGCGCCCGGCGTGGTCTACGCCTGGGAGCGGCAGCGCGTCTGATGGCCACCGAGGCGCGGCCGGCGACGGATGTCGAGGTCGTCGACCTCGCCGTCACGCCCCTCCGCGAGCTGAACCAGCGCCTGCACGAGGTCGCGCGCGAAGGCGGGCCGACGCACTGGCGGATCGTGAACCCGAACGGCGCCCACGCGGTCGCGGCAGGGCTGGACGCCGAGATCGAGGTCGACGTGGACGGGCACGTGGGCTACTACTGCGCCGGCATGAACAAGCTCGCGACCGTGCACGTGCACGGGAACGCGAGCACGGGGCTCGCCGAGAACATCATGTCCGGCCGCGTCTACGTGCACGGGAACGCGAGCCAGTCGGCCGCCGCGACCGGGCGCGGAGGCCTCGTCGTCGTGTACGGCGACGCATCGGCCCGTTGCGGGATCTCGATGAAAGGCGTCGACATCGTCGTCCGCGGCTCCGTCGGACATCTCTCCGCCTTCATGGCGCAGACGGGCCGCCTGCTGGTGTGCGGCGACGCGGGCGACGCGCTCGGCGACTCGATCTACGAGGCACGCCTCTACGTGCGCGGCGAGGTCGGAGGCCTCGGCGCCGACTGCATCGAGAAGGAGCTCCGCGACGAGCACGTCGCCGAGATTCGCGACCTCCTCCTGGCCGCCGGCATCGACGACGTCCACCCCGAGGACTTCCGCCGCTACGGCTCTGCGCGCAAGCTCTACAACTTCTCCATCGACAACGCGAGCGCCTACTGATGGAGGGGAACGGCCACCCCTGGGCGCTCCGAGAGTCGTACCTCTACGACCGCAGCGTCATCGCCGAGATCCACCGCGCCGCCCGCGAAGGCATCTACGACATCCGCGGCTTCGGCGCGAAGCGGCGCGTGCCCCACTTCGACGACCTGCTGCTCCTCGGCGCGAGCATCTCCCGCTACCCGCTCGAGGGCTACCGCGAGCGCTGCGATACCAACGTCACGCTCGGGACGCGCTTCGCCAAGAAGCCGCTCGAGCTTCGGATCCCGGTCACGATCGCAGGGATGAGCTTCGGGGCGCTCTCCGCGCCGGCGAAGGAGGCGCTCGGGCGCGGGGCGACCGAGATGGGCACGTCGACGACCACCGGCGACGGCGGCATGACGCCGGAGGAGCGGGAGCACTCGAGGATCCTCGTCTACCAGCTCCTCCCCTCCCGCTACGGGATGAATCCGGACGACCTGCGCAAGGCCGACGCGATCGAGGTCGTCGTCGGCCAGGGCGCCAAGCCCGGCGGCGGCGGCATGCTCCTCGGCCACAAGATCTCCGACCGAGTCGCTGAGATGCGCAACCTCCCGAAGGGAATCGACCAGCGCAGCGCCTCGCGCCACCCCGACTGGACGGGCCCCGACGACCTCGAGATCAAGATCGGCGAGCTCCGCGAGATCACCGACTGGGAGAAGCCGATCTTCGTCAAGGTCGGAGCCACGCGGACGTACTACGACGTCCAGCTCGCCGTGAAGGCGGGCGCCGACGTGATCGTCGTCGACGGCATGCAGGGCGGGACGGCGGCGACGCAGGACGTCTTCATCGAGCACGTGGGCATCCCCACGCTGCCGGCCGTGCGCATTGCCGCCGACGCGCTCCAGGAGCTGGACATGCACCGCAAGGTGCAGCTGATCGTGTCCGGCGGGATCCGCACGGGCGCCGACGTCGCGAAGGCGCTCGCGCTCGGCGCCGACGCCGTCTCGATCGGAACCGCCGCGCTCATCGCCATGGGCGACAACGACCCGCAGCGCGACGCCGAGTACCGGGCGATCGGAAGCGCTGCCGGCTACTACGACGACTGGCAGGCCGGCCTCGACCCAGCGGGAATCTCGACCCAGGACGAGGAGCTCGCCGCGCGCTTCGATCCGGTCCTTGGCGGCCGGCGGATCGCCAACTACCTGCGCGTCCTCACCCTCGAGGCCCAGACACTTGCACGCGCCTGCGGCAAGTCGCACGTCCACAACCTCGAGCCGGAGGACCTCGTCGCGCTGACCGTCGAGGCCGCGGCGATGGCGAAAGTGCCACTCGCCGGGACGGACTGGATCCCCGGATCGAACGGCGACCGATGACCGTGGTGCTCTACGACTCGGCGGTCTCGGGCAACTGCTACAAGGTTCGGCTTCTCTTCGCGCTTCTCGGCGTCGACTACGAGCGGCGCGAGGTCTCGGTGGTCGACAAGTCGGACCGCGAGGAGGTGCTCGGCGGCCTCAACCCGGGCCTCCGCGTCCCCACCGTGGTGTTGGACGACGGTCGGCCGCTGGGCGAGTCCGGCGCGATCCTCTGGTACTTCGGCGACGGGACGCGGTACGCGCCGACTGACTCCTACGAGCGCGCGAAGGCGCTGCAGTGGATGTTCTTCGAGCAGTACAGCCACGAGCCGTACATCGCCGTGGCACGGCACTGGCTCGTCCACGACATGGCTCCGTCGCAGGAGGCCCTCGAGGAGAAGCGGCGCGGGGGCTACGTCGCGCTCGACGCGCTCGAGCGCGGCCTCGCGGACGGACGCGACTTCCTCGCCGGCGGCTTCTCGATCGCCGACATCGCGCTCTACGCCTACACGCACGTTGCGGGCGAGGGCGTCTTCGACCTCGCCGGCTATCCGCACATCAACGCGTGGCTGGAGCGCGTCGCCGCCGAGCCCGGCTACGTCCCGATCACCGCTTGACAGCAGCGTTCCCGTCGTCTTTGATCAAAGATCAACGGTGGCCGCCGAGACCTCCAGCCCGCTCGAGATCTCGTCCGTTGAGGACGGTGTCTATCGCATCCTTCGCGAGGAGATCGGACGCCTGGAGCTCGCGCCGGGCGAGCGGCTGCGCCTCGAAGAGGTCGCCGGCCGGTTGAACGTCAGCCTGACCCCGGTGCGCCACGCTTTACGCAGGCTCGAGAGCGAGGGGCTCGTCGTCAGCATCCCGCGCCGCGGCTCCCGCGTCGCGTCCCTCTCCGTCGAGGAGCTCGAGGAGATCCAGGCCCTTCGCCTCGGCCTCGAGACCTTCCTCGCCCGGGCCGGCGCCGAACAGTGCACCGACCAGGCACTCGCCGAGATGGAATCCGCCCGCGACGAGATGGAGCGGGCCTTCCGCGCGGGCGATCTCGACGCGTACCTCGCCTCCTTCTGGTCGCTCCGCGACGCCTGCTACGCCTGCGCCGCGCGGCCACGGCTCCTGCGCGCGCTCGAGGACCAGCGGATCCGCGTCGAGCGCTACATCCTCTATCTCTGCCGCGACCCTGAGGCCTTCGCGGCGCTCCGCCGAGGCCCGGACACGCTGCTCGAAGCGTGCAGGGCACACGACGGCGAGGCGGCCGAGCGCGCGACGCGAGACGCGCTCGTCTGGGTCCTCGCCGAGCTGCAGCGAATGCTCGGCCAGGTCGAGGAGCCCGCCGCGTGAGCTTCCTGCTCGACTGCCCCAACTGCGGGCCGCGCGACGTGAACGAGTTCAGCTGCGCCGGCGAGGTGACGGTGCGCCCGAAGGAATCGCCTTCCCTTCGCGAGCTGACCAGCTACATCTACTTCCGCCGGAACGTCGCAGGAGTGCAGCGCGAATGGTGGTACCACCGCCAGGGCTGCGAGATCTGGTTCCAGGCCGAGCGCGACACGAGGACGAACGAGGTTCTCCGCACCGAGATCGTCGAGCCTTCGTCCCGCGCCGGCACACCGGGCCCCGAGGCCGTCGCGACTCCGGACACACCCGCCGTATGAGGCTCCCCGCCCGGCCCGGAGAGAGGATCGACCGCGACCGGGAGGTGTCGTTCACCTTCGGCGGCGAGCGCGTGCGGGCCTTCGAGGGAGACACGATCGGCTCGGCGCTCTACGCCTCGGGCCAGCGCGTCTTCTCGCGCAGCTTCAAGTACCACCGCCCGCGCGGGCTCCTGTGCTGCTCGGGCAACTGCCCGAATTGCATGATGACCGTCGACGGCGTGCCCAACGTGCGCGTCTGCGCAGAGCCGGTCCGCGAGGGCGCGAGCGTCTCGCCGCAGAACGTGTGGGGCTCGCTCGAGCACGATCTCCTCGCCGTCACCGACAGGATGGGCGGGCCGTTCACGCCGGTCGGCTTCTACTACCGGACGATGATCCGGCCCCGCTGGGCCTGGCCGCTGTACGAGAAGTTCCTCCGCAACGTCGCCGGCCTCGGCAAGCTGCCGAAGCACGCGACGCGCGCCAACCGCTACGACGTCGAACACCGGCGGGCCCAGATCTTGGTCATCGGCGGCGGCCGATCCGGACGCGAAGCGGCTCGGGAGCACGCAGCTCTGGGACGGCAGGTCGTTCTCGTCGACGAAGGCTCCACGGATCCGCTCGACGGCGTCGAGGTCATCTCCCCGGGTCGCGCGCTCGGGATCTGGGAGGGCGGGCTCGTTCCGGTCGATGCAGGCCGTGTGCTCTACCGCTTCCGCGCCGAGCACATCATCGTCGCGACCGGC
>JBKPRJ010000016.1:0-7913 GCA_046734455.1 Actinomycetota bacterium
CCGGAGCTGCAGCGCGTCGTCTGGGAGGGCCTCGACGAGGCGCTCGCCTGGCTCGAGAGCCTCGGCGCCTCTGTCGTCGCGCGCGAGACGGGGAACCCGCTCACGACGGGCACACGCTTCGATCCCGCCGGGTTGACCGACGTCCTCGCCCGCCGGGCGGGCGACGTGCGGCTGGGCGAGCCCTTGACCGAGCTCCCCGAAGGCGTGCCCGTCGTCCTCGCCACCGGCGGATTCCAGGGGGACACCGAGCTCGTGCGCGAGCGGATCACGCCCGAGGCGGAGCACCTGATCCTGCGCGCGAACCCCTGGAGCTCGGGGGACGGCCTCCGCCTGGCTCTGCAGGCCGGCGCGGCCGAAAGCGTCGGACTCGCCGAGTTTTACGGGAGAAATTTGGCGGCTACGCCGCACATTTCTCCCGATCAGTTCGTCAATCTCGCCCAGGTCTATGGAAGGCATGCCAGGATCGAAAATCTGCACGGCGAGGTCTACGAGCCGCGCACGTGGTCCGAGATCGACGTCGTCCAGTGGACGGCGCGACAGTCCGGAGCCCGCGCACGCTATGTCGTCCCGGACGCGGCTCTCGGCGAGGCGGTTCGCGAGCGCACGGTGGGCGAGGTGATCGAGGCCGCACATGCTGCAGGCGCCCCGGTCGAGCGCCGCGACGGCGAGACCCTCGTCGACGTGGTCGCTGGGATCACGACGACGTTAGGCGGGATCGCCATCGATCCGCGCGGCCGCGCGGCCGACGGGTTGTGGGCCGCCGGGGCGGACGCGGGCGGCATCTCGACGGGGGGCTGGTCGAGCGCCCTCGCGTCGTCGCTCGTCTTCGGCCGGATCGCTGCGGAAGACGCTCTAGGCGCGCTGTAGGTAGGCGCAGAGCCGGTCGTCGTGCGGGAGCGGCGAGGGCGCCACCTTCACGACCTCGAACTGCGCGCCGTTCTCGTCCAGATCGACCTGCGTGCCCGGAGCGGGCGGGTCGCCCTCGCGCTCGACGAGCTCGTAGCCGGTCGGGCGAGAGACGAAGAGGATGTGCTTGCCTGCCATGCGCGCGGGATTTTATCCCTGCGCGGCAGCCACGTACGCGGGCATGACGACGCGGATCGCCGTGCCGCCCTCCTCGCGTGCCTCGATCGAGAGCCGCCCGTTGAGCAGGCGCACGCGCTCCTCGATCGCCTCGATGGAGGCCCGCCGCCGCTCGTCGACGCCGTCGTCGTCCACCTCGGTCGCGAAGCCGCCGTCCTCGAGCTCGACGACGGTGACGCCGATCCGGCTCGGCCGCCGGCGCACGGCCTGGTTGATCGTCTCGCGGATGACCTGGTAGAGGGCCGCCTGGGCCTTCTCGCTCAGCCGCTCGCCCGCGGCGACGCTTGCTCCGACGGTGATTCCCTGGGACTCCTCGACCTGGTCGCCGAGGGCCCGCACGGCCGCCTCGAAGCCCTGATCGCGCAGCACGAGCGGCTCGATGGCGAAGGACAGGTCGCGGAGCTCCTGGATCGTCCGGCGCTCGCGCTCGAGGGAGCCTTGAATCATCTTGGCCGCGTCCTCGTAGCGTCCATCCTCGATCGCGCCAAGGGCGGCGTCGTGCATGAGGGCGAGCCCGGCCATGGCCTGCACGGGCCCGTCGTGGAGGAAGAGCGAAAGCCGTCTCCGCTCGTCCTGCTCGGCTGTGATCAGCTGCTCCGTGAGGCGTCCGCGCTCCGCCTCGCGCTCCTGCGCCTCCATGACGAGGCGCGCGTTCTCGACGGCGCGCGAGGCGAAGTCGCCGAGAACCGATGCGCGCGTGCGGTCCCAGCGCTCGAACACTGCGGAGCGGACGATCTCGATCGAGCCGAGCGGCTCGCCGCGGACGGCGAGCGGAACGATGAGCTTGCCGGGCGTCTCCTTGACGTTCTCGCCCGGCGGGACGAAGCGGGCCGAGCGGGCGTCGAAGAGGCGCTTCGCCTCATCGCACGCGCGCTCGACGATCTCCTCAGGGTCGAGCGGTCCCGAGACGGCGGCGATCGACTCCACCAGGGATTCGAGGAAGCTCGCCTGTGCTGCTAGCTCGTCCTCGGCGGACTCGTGTCGCCGCCGCTCGGAGACGATCAGGTAGACGGCGAACGCGCCTGCGAACGCCGTCGCCGCGATCAGCCCGGCGGCCGCGAGCGCGTCGCGGTTGACCGCCCACCCGACGGCGCCGATGACCGCGCAACCGACGGTCGCCCCGACCAGAATCCCAGGAAGGTTCTTCGCGCTAATCGATGATCGACTCGCGGAGAGCGATCGCAACGGCATGGGTGCGCGTGTCGGCCTCGAGCTTGGCGAGGATGTGCCGCACGTGGCTCTTCACCGTCTCCTGGCTGATGAAGAGGCGGGAGGCGACATCGGCGTTCGACATGCCGTCGGCGAGCAGCTGCAGGATCTCGCGCTCGCGCTGCGTCAGCATCTCCTCGCGCTCGCGCGTGAGGAGCGCGGGCATGAGCGCCGGATCGACGTAGCCCTCGCCGCTCGCGACCTTCTCGATGGCGCGCAGGAGAGTCTGGTGCGGGGCCTCCTTCAGGATGTAGCCCTTCGCACCGGCCTCGAGCCCGCGGCCGAGGAGGCTGCGCTCGCCGTAGGCCGTGAAGATGAGCACCGCGGTGCCCGGCAGGCGCTCGGCGAGAACCTTCGTCGCCTCCAGGCCGTCCATGCCCGGCATGCGCACGTCCATGATCACGACGTTCGGGCGGCGCCTCTCGGCGATCGCCACGGCGCTCGCGCCATCCGACGCTTCACCGACGACGCGGATCTGCGGCGAGCGGCTGAGCGAGAGTCGAAGCCCTTCGCGGACGACCTCGTGATCGTCGGCGATCAGGCAGGTGATCTCGGTTGCGGCTCCGTTTGTGGACACTGCGGCTTCCCCCAAGGCACGATGATAATCGGGTGGGAGGGCGTCACACTTTAGAGGGACTTCTCGTTGACCCGATCGGAGGGGCCAGGCCGGGCGCCCTGACGATCGAGGACGATCTCATCGTCGAGGTCGAATACGGCGAGGCGAGCGAGGAGAACGTCGTCTTCCCCGGCTTCCTCGATCTGCACGTCTATGCACCGGAAACCCTGATCGCAACAGGCGTCACGGGCTATCTGCAAGCTGTGCAGGCCCCGGTCGACACGGCCGACCCACTCTGTCTCGGGCTGCACCTCGAGGGGCCGTTCCTGAACCCTGAGGCCGCCGGCGCCCTTCCGGTCGGCCAGCTCCTTCCGGTCGACCTCGATCTGCTCGACGAGTGGCTCGGGCGCGGCGACGTTCGCCTCGTGACCGTCTCGCCGGAGCTCGACTTCGCGCGTGAGGCGATCCGTCTCATCTCCGAGAGGGCGGTCGCAGGCGTGGGACACACGCTTGCCAACGCGGCGACCACCCGGGCCGCGATCGAGGCCGGAGCGCGCTTCGCCACGCATCTCTGGAACGCGATGAGACCGCTGAAGGCGCGCGAGACCGGCCCGGTCGCCACGCTGCTCGTCGACGAGCGCGTCACGATCGGTCTGATCGGAGACGGCCGCCACCTGCATCCGGCCGTCGAGGAGCTCACCGTCCGCGTCGTCGGCGCAGGACGGATCGCATTGACGAGCGACCGCGTCGCCGTGCCGCTCACCCCCGACAACCGGCTTGCCGGCGGCGACATCTCGGGCTCGAGGATGGTGGCGCGGTTCGCCCGGTTCGGGCTCGCGGAGGCCGCGACGATGGCGAGTCTCGTCCCCGCACGGCTCCTCGGGCTCACCGATCGCGGGCGTCTCGAGCCCGGCTTCAGAGCCGATCTGGCCGTTCTGGATGCGGGATTGCGTCCGTTACAAACGATTTCCGCAGGGAAGACCGTATGGGCCCTGCGCTATCCTGAAAGCTAGAAGTTGGACGAGATCCCGCCTAGTACCCACGCCCCGGGAAGCGGGGCGTGACCGTTTTCTTCGAGATACTCGCCGTTCTCCTGATCGTGCTGGGGAACGCGTTTTTCGTGACCGCGGAGTACTCGCTCGTGACCGCGAGGCGAACGAGGCTCGAAGAGCTCGCCGCCGCAGGCTCCCGGCGGGCGCGCACTGCTGTGCACCTGATCGACGACCCGGTGCGTTTCATCTCGACCTCGCAGCTCGGCGTGACCGTCTTCTCGATCCTCCTCGGTGCCGTCGGCGAGCCGTTGGCCGCCAACTGGCTCGACGCCATTCCTGCGGCGACCGTGTCGTTCATCCTCGCGTTCGCGCTCGTCACGTACCTCCACGTGGTGCTCGGCGAGCTCGTGCCGAAGGCGCTCGCGCTCTCCAAGAAGGAGACGTTCGCGCTCTGGAGCGCGGTGCCCCTGGAGGGCGTCTACTTCGCGACGTATCCGATTGTGACGATCCTGCAGTGGTCGGCGAACCTCTTCACCCGGGCGTTCGGGATCGAGCCTGCGCCGGCAGGCGTCGTGATCGCGGACGAGGCCGAGATCCGGATGATGGTCGCGGCCGCCGAGGACACGGGCGTCATCCACGAGGAAGAAGAGGAGATGCTCTACAAGGTCTTCGACTTCGCGGACAAGGAGGTCCACGAGGTGATGGTCCCGCGGCCCGAGGTCGTGGCGCTCTCCATCGACCTGCCGCCGCACGAGTGCCTCGCCGCCGTGGTCGACTCGCCGTTCACGCGCTATCCGGTCTATCGCGGCTCCCTGGACGACGTCGTCGGCCTCCTGCACGTGCGCGACCTCTTCTCGGCCCTCTACGACCGCGGCATCGACAACGTCGTGCTCGAGGAGCTCGTCCGCCCCGCCCATGTCGTTCCCGAGACGAAGGACCTCGCCGCGATGCTCGCCGAGTTCCGCCGCCAGAACCAGCACATGGCTCTCGTGGTCGACGAGTACGGGGCCTTTCAGGGGATCGTCACGCTCGAGGATCTGCTCGAGGAGATCGTCGGCGAGATCGAGGACGAGTACGACCTTCCCGACGAGTCCGTCGAGCGGGTCGACGAGCACCACATCCGCATCGACGGGACCTTCCCGATCGACGACTTCAACGAAGAGTTCAAGGCCGACTTGCCGCAGGAGGACTACCACACTGTTGCCGGCTTCGTCTTCGGCGAGCTCGGCCGCGCAGCCGAGAAGGGCGACGAGGTCGTGCACGACGGCATGCGCTTCCACGTCCTCGACGTGGACGGCCCGCGCATCGAGCGGCTCGAGGTCGAGTTCCTCCCGGAGGGGGAGTCCGAGGCCGAAGAAGTTCCCGCCGCCGACTAGGATCTCTACCCCGTGGAGTTCGATCACATCGGCGTTCCGGCCGCGTCGAAGCGCGACGGCATGCGCTTTCTCGAGTCGAAGCGCCTCTGGCTGACGAGCCCGGCAGACCATCCCTATCGGGTCGAGTGGCTCTGGTACGAGGCTGACAGCCCAGAAGCCGAGCTCGTTCGCACGGTGCCGCATGTGGCGTATCGAGTAACGAACCTCGAGGGCGCGATGGCCGGCGGCAAGGTGATTGCCGAGCCGTTCGACGTGTTCGGGGAGGTCCGGGTGGGATTCATCGAAGTAGACGGCGCTCCGGTTGAGTTCGTCGAGCCTTACTGAGCTCGCCGCGGAGCTCGTCCGCATCGACTCCGTCAACCCCGAGCTCGTTCCGGGCGGGGCGGGCGAAGGCGAGCTGGCGCGCTTCCTGGCCGGCTGGCTCGAAGACGCGGGCCTCGACGTCGAGGTGGAGGAGGTCGCTCCCGGCCGGCCGAACGTCGTCGGCCGCGCCCGTGGCAGCGGCGGCGGCGCCACGCTTCTCCTCAACGCGCACATGGACACGGTCGGCTACGAGGGGATGGAGGCGCCGCTCGAGCCGCGCGTCGAGGACGGGCGGCTGTACGGCCGGGGCGCCTACGACATGAAGGGGAGCCTCGCGGCCATCATGCTCGCGGGCGCCGAAGCGGCCGGGGCCGGCCTGCGCGGCGACGTGTTGGTTGCCGCGGTCGTGGACGAGGAGGTCTTCTCCATCGGCGCCGAGGCGGTTGCGCGCCGCTACGAGGCCGACGCTGCGATCGTCGCCGAGCCGACCGAGCTTCGCCTCGTCGTCGCGCACAAGGGGTTCGTGTGGATGGAGATCGAGACGAAGGGCCGCGCCGCGCATGGCTCGCGGCCCGACCTGGGCGAGGATGCCATCGTCGCGATGGGCGGAGTGCTCACAGGGCTCGGCGCGCTTGCCGAGGCTCTTCGCGACAATCCTTCGCACCCGCTGCTCGGCAGCGGCTCCGTGCATGCGTCCCTGGTCAGCGGCGGTGCCGAGCTCTCGACGTATCCCGAAAGCTGCGTCCTCAGCCTCGAGCGGCGCACGGTGCCGGGCGAGACGGTCGAGCTCGTCGAGCGCCAGGTCCGGGAGATCGCCGACGGCGCGGAGATCCGGACGACCTTCGTCCGCGAACCTTTCGAGGTGCGTGAGGACGAGCCCGTCGTGCAGGCGACGCTCCGCCAGGCGGGCGGCCCGGAGGTCGCTGGCGTGCCGTTCTGGGCCGACTCGGCGGTGTTCGCGGCTGCCGGGATCCCCACAGTGGTGTTCGGGCCGGGCGGGGAGGGAGCGCACGCGCAGGTCGAGTGGGTCGACCTCGCGGACCTCGAGCGCTGCAAGGACGTCTATGTCGCGGTCGCCAGGGAGCTCTGCGCGTGAGCGCGCCGGTTCGGTGGGGCTTCCTCTCGACGGCGAGGATCAACCGGCGGATCCTGGCTGCCGCCGAGAAGTCGAATGCCGCTGACGTGGTCGCCGTCGCGAGCCGTCAGGCCGACCGCGCAGAGGCGTACGCCGTCGAGCACGGCATCCCACGCTCGCACGGGAGCTACCAGGCGCTGCTCGAGGATCCCGAGGTCGACGCCGTCTACATCTCGCTGCCGAACTCGCTCCACGTCGAGTGGTCGGTGCGCGCGCTCGCAGCGGGCAAGCACGTCCTGTGCGAGAAGCCGCTGACCCGGAGTCCCGAGGAGGCGGAAGAGGCCTTCGACGCGGCCGAGCGCGCAGGCCGGATCCTGATGGAGGCGTTCATGTGGCGCCACAGCCCGCAGACGGCGAAGCTCGCCCAGCTCGTCCAGGGCGGGGTCATCGGCGAGCTCCAGCTCGTCCGAGCGACATTCAGCTTCCCGCTCGAGGGGCGGCGCAACATTCGTCTCGATCCGGCGCTCGGCGGTGGGGCGCTGATGGACGTGGGCGCCTATTGCGTCAGCGCCGCTCGCCTGCTCGCCGGCGAGCCGGAACGGGTGTACGGCGAGCAGGTGATCGGCGACTCCGGCGTGGACACCCTGTTCACGGGCGTGCTGCGCTTCCCCCGCGGCGTCCTCGCGGAGATCGACGCGGGGATGCACCTGCCGAGGCGCGACGGCCTCGAGGCCGTAGGCACCGAGGGCTCCTTGGTCATCGCGGATCCATGGCTCGCCCGGCGCCTAGTCCTGCACCTGCGCCGCGGGGAGAGCCGCGAGGAGATCGCCCTACCTCCCGCCGATCCCTTCCGGCTCGAGCTGGAGAACATGTGCGCCGCGATCGCGGGCGAGGCCGAACCGCTTCTCGGGCGCGACGACGCGGTCGGCCAAGCGCGTGCCCTCGATGCCCTCTACCAGTCGGCCGACAAAGGCGCCCCCGTCACGCTGGCGTGACGGAACACACTCCGCAAACGCCAAGTAACAGACTGTTACTTGCTTCTTCCGACCGGGGAACCAAGACAGGCTGCGGGGCCGTCGCCTCGAGACGTGTGCCAGAAGTGTCCTAGTAACAGTCTGTTACTAGGACAACATGTCTTAGTCGTTCTTGAGGCCGCGGGTGTCGACGACGCGGAAGTCGGAGCCCCTGACCTGCCCGAGGCTGTGCAGCTGGTCGTTGTCCCAGCCCTCGTCCGGAGCCCCGGTGAGGTACCAGCTCGTGCCGTTGTCGGCCACGATCATCCCGTAGCGCTTGAGGGCCTTGAGGACCACGCGTGCCTG
>JBKPRJ010000017.1:0-4673 GCA_046734455.1 Actinomycetota bacterium
TTTTCCCTGGCTCGGACGGAGAGGAATGACCCGGCCGCGGAATCCGTACTAAGCCGAAGCGGAGAACGGCGTTTCTGCCGAGGAGATCATTTTCGGATGGGTGCATCGTGGCTGGTACATCCGCCAAGGGAGACGCTATGAACACTCAACTTGCATCGGTGCTTCCTGTCCGCGACGTCATGACGTCCGAGTTCCTCACCGTTGATCCAGCCGACACGCTCGGCGAAACGGCCGAGAAAATGGTGCAGTCGGATTACGGCTCGGCGCTCGTCGTCGATTCGGGTCGGCTGATCGGGATCCTCACCTCGCGCGACCTCGTGCGAGCGATTGCCGGGCGCACGCACTCAAGCGAGGCGCGTGTGCGAGAGTGGATGAGTCCTGATCCGCGCGTTGCTCTGCCCGACACGCCGGCGGAGGAAGCGGCGTTGATCATGGTCGAGCAGGGGTGCCACCACCTGCCCGTCGTCGAAGACGGCCGGCCAGTCGGACTCGTCGGAATGCGGGCCGTCGTCTCGGAGACGTTCGAGCCCGCGCTGTAGATCGCTACCGGCGACGCATCGCTGACGACGACGGTCCGGATCGCGTTCATCGGCGCGCGCCATCGGTGCCGCCACCGAAGTCGGCTTTCCGAAATTACTGACGTTGCCCTGCGTTCCGTCTCGCCCGCGGGGGAAGAATCTGGACTAGCCGTTCGAAAGGAGGACATGTGCTGGAGACATACGACTACGAGCAACTAAAGCACTCAGCGGTCACGAAGTCGTCGCTGAGGACGGGGAGAAGGTGGGCTATGTCGACCTCGTCTTCCGAGATGACGAGACCGGCCAGCCGGAATGGCTTGGCATCTGGGATGGACTCCCGGACACGAAGGAGCGCGTCCTGGTGCCTGTTCGGGACGTTCGGGTCGACGCCCACGTAGTTCGGGTTCCCTGGTCTTCGGACGTCGTTCGCGGAGCTCCGTCCTACGAGTCGCCCCAGGGTCTCATCAGGGCCCGTGACCAGGTCGTCGAGGTGTCTCCCGAGACCGAGCGCACGGCGTACGCGCACTACGGGATCGAGCCGATAAGTGCGCGCCCGGAATCGGTGGAGGTGATTCGCTTCCGCGTCTGGCGCATTCAGACCTTCAAATCCACTCGAGAGAGCCCGTAGAGTCGCCGGGAGCACTGCCGTCGGCCGCGGTAGGCCCGGCGATCGAGGGTGGATTCGGCGTACCCCGTAGAGTCCCGCGTCCCTTTGGGAGGAGGGCCGGCGCGAGAGCTTCGCGCGCCACCTGCTACCCGGCTACCAACGCTTTCAGTACTTCATCTGCGGCCGCGATCCGATGATGGATGCGGCGGAGGAGGCGTTGGTGGAGCTCGGCGTGCCGGCCGAGCGCGTCCACCCGAGCGCTTCGACATGGTGTAGGGGAGAGAACCGATGCGCCATGTGCAGATGACGCGGCTCGTGTGGCTGATCGCGGCGCTCATCGTCGTCGCTTGCCTCGTGTTCGCGGCCGCTGAGCGCAGCTAGGCCCGCCGAGGATCGCACCGAAAACGCGCTTCCCGAAAGTCGTACAGTCCTCGCATGCGTTCCCTGCGGCAGCTGATCGTCCGGATCGCCGAGGTGGGCGTCTCGGACGCGGACGACGCCGACGAGCGCATCCACAAGAAGGCCGTCAACCTCTCCGCGCTGATCCCGAGCGTGCTCGCGTGCTTCTGGGTCGTCACCTACGCACTGCTCGGGCTCTGGGTGTCGGCCGCGATTCCGTTCGCGTACCAGCTGTGCACGATCGCCGGCTTCGCGTTCCTGGCGGGAAGAGGCCGGTCCGTGGCCTTCCGCCGTATGCAGCTCTGCTTCATGCTCGTGCTCCCGTTCCTGCTGCAGTGGAGTATCGGCGGGTTCGCGGCGTCGAGCGCGGTCGCGCTCTGGGCGGTGACCGCTCCCCTCGCCGCCCTCACGTTCCAGGGAGCGGAGAACGCGGTGGCATGGTTCCTCGCTTTCATCGGGCTCCTGGGCTTCTCGGCGGCGATCGAGAGCTCGCTCACGCCCGCGGACATCCCGTCGTGGCTCGTCACCGTCTTCTTCTTCCTCAACGTGGGCGCGGTCGCCCTGACCGCGTTCCTGCTCCTCCAGTACTTCGTACGCGCGCGTGAGCGGGCCCACATGGAGCTCGCGGCCGAGCGCGAGCGCTCGGAGCGGCTCCTCCTCAACGTGCTCCCCGCCCCGATCGCCGAGCGGCTGAAACGCGCGGACGGGGTCATCGCCGACCGCTGTTCGGAGGTCTCGGTCCTGTTTGCCGACCTGGCCGGGTTCACGCCGACCGCCGAGCGCCTGCCGCCGGAGGACGTCGTCAGCCTCCTCGACGGGATCTTCTCCGAGTTCGACGGGCTCGTCGCGGAGCACGGCCTCGAGAAGATTAAGACGATCGGGGACGGCTACATGGCCGCCGGCGGGGTTCCGGTCCACGTCAAGGATCACGCCGAGCGGATCGCCGACCTCGCGCTCGCGATGCAGGAGGCGATCCGTGCGCGCGAGGCTGCGCTGGGCCTGCGGATCGGGATCGACACGGGCCCCGTGGTCGCCGGCGTGATCGGCCGGAGCCGGTTCGGCTACGACCTCTGGGGCGACACGGTCAACACGGCGAGCCGCATGGAGTCGCACGCGCCGTCGGGAGGGATACAGGTCACGGAACGCATGGCGGCACTGCTCGCCGACCGCTTCGAGCTCGAGCGGCGCGACCAGGTCGAGATCAAGGGGAAGGCGCCCATGACGACCTACCTCCTGCTCGGCCGGCAAGCGGCTGCGCAGGACGAGTCGGCAGTCGCCGGTGAGACTGCTTCACGCTAGAGGTTCCTCGGCCGCTCCCTGCGAGCGTGGCTCGTCCTGAAGACCGACGAGCTCGAAGACCATGAGCGGCCGCCCCAGGCCCTTGAGCTCGAGGTGGCCCACAGGCTTCGCCTCGATCCGATCCTCCAGTGCCGCGTAGGCACGTTGGCTGAGGAGGATCTGCCCCGCGGCGGCCTCGTCGCTCATGCGAGCGGCGATGTTCGTGTCCGCGCCAAGAGCCTATTTCAATGCCGAGCGGCCCACCGACGTGATCTTCGCGCTCCACTCGCCCTGCGGGGCCGCGACAATGACCTCGTCACCGGCCTTTGCGCCGAGGAGCGCCCTCCCGAGCGGAGAGTCTGGTGAAACGCCGCCCAGGCTCGAGATCTCCACGTCCATCGCTTCGCCGTCGTCGAGCTCGATGGAGACGCGCGACCCCACGCTGACCTCGGCGCTCGCAGCAGCCGCAGCCTCGTCGATGACCTCGGCGCGCTGCAACCGGTCGCGCAGGATGGTGATCCGCCGCTCGAGGAGGCCCTGCTCGTTCTTGGCTGCGTGGTACTCGAAATTCTCCGAGAGGTCGCCGAAGCTCCTCGCCGTCTTGATCGCCTCGACGATCTCCGCGCGTTTCGGTCCCTCGAGCTCGGCGAGCTCGGCCTCCAGCTGGGCTTTCTGGTCCGGGGTCACGTGCTCGGCTTTGTCCTTCACGGCCTGGGTACCGTAAAGCATGGCCCTGAGCGCCCTCACCGGCTGGACGACGACGTCGCGGCAGCGCGAGGACGGAGCGATCGACAGCGAGCAGCGGATGCCCGCGCAGGGCGCTGTGGTCGAGTCCTCGGATCACGGCGCGGCCGAACTGGGCTCGGTCTACTGGCGCGAGGTGGAGCGCTTCATGCACGGACTCGTGCGGGCCGGTGTCGGCGCGGACGGAGAGGTCGAGCTGCGCCTGCGCCCCTCGGGGACGGTGCTGCTCGCCTTCGGGCGTCCCGAGATTCAGAGCGACGACGGCACCGCACGGTGCACCTATGCCATCACCGGCGGCCTGCTCGCACGCCGGCCCGGCGGGTCGATCTCGTTCTCCCAGGAAGCCGCGCCGCCCGCGCTCGCCTCCGCGATCTCCGGCTTCTTTCCTCGCCTGGCCGCCGCGCCGGGGCGTCCGAGCTGGACGGGCGCGCTCTACGAACAGGTGCAGCGCCGATTGCACCTCGCTCTCTCGAAGCGCTACTTCGCCGCCCTCCTGCGCGAGGAGCAGCGGTGAAGGTCGTCGTCCTCGGAGCAACGGGCACCGTCGGCGCCGCCCTCCTTCCAGCTCTCGCGGGTGACCATGAGGTGACTGCCGTCTCGCGCTCGGCCGAGGAGCGCAAGGAAGACCGGGTCCGCTGGGTGCGCGGAGACGTCGAGGACGCGGACAGCATTGGCCGCGCGCTCGAGGGCGCCGAGGTCGTCTACTACCTGGTCCACGCGCTCGGGACGGCAGGCTTCGAGGAGCGCGAGCGGCGCTCGGCAGACAACGTCGCGGAGGCGGCGGAGCGCGCGGGGTTGCGCCAGATCGTCTTCCTCGGCGGGCTTGGCGACGATGCGGACGACCTTTCCCCACACCTGCGCAGCCGGCGCGAGACCGAGTCGCGCCTCGCGTCCGACTCCGTGCCGGTGACGACGCTGCGCGCCGGCATGATCGTCGGCAAGGGGAGCGCGGGCTTCGAGACCATCGCCGCCCTCGTCGACCGGCTGCCGGCGATGATCCTCCCCCGCTGGGCCAAGACTCCGACGCAGCCGATCGCGCTTGACGACATCGTGCGCTACCTCGCCGGCGTCTGTGGCAACGAAGCCGCCTTCGGCGAGACGTACGACGCCGGCGGGCCCGACGTGCT
>JBKPRJ010000018.1:0-11782 GCA_046734455.1 Actinomycetota bacterium
GCGAAGAGCGGGCCGTGCTCTTCACGCGGCAGGTGTTCGAGAACGTAGAACGCTATGACGGCGTCGAAGGACTCTGCGGGGAAATCCTGAGCCGCGATGTCCCCATGAAGAACAGTCGCATTCGGCACATTTCGCTTCGCCGCCTGGCTCTGTGCCGCCGAAACGTCCACCCCCGTTGCAGCGTGTCGCTCTGCGATCGCGGCGAGGCCCGGAAGGCCGTTGCCGCAGCCGACGTCGAGCACCCTGCTGCCGTAGGCAAGCTCGGCGAGGAGAGCATCTAACCGCCGGAGCCGCGGCCACTCCGAGCCATCCGCCTCGAGCGCCGCGTAGCGCATCCCGACCTTGTCGTAGCCGGCCGCGACGATCTGCTTCGCGTCAGCCAACGAACTCCGTCGCCGCCTCGACTGTGCGCTCGACCTCCGCCGGGCCGTGGGCGGTCGAGACGAACATCGCCTCGAACGGCGACGGCGCGACGTAGACGCCGCGCTCGAGCAGGTGGTGGAAGAAGGCGCTGTACCGGTCCTGGTCGCAGGCAGCCGCGTCGTCGCGGTTCCGCACCGGGCCGGCGCCGAAGAACGGCGTCAGCATCGAGCCCACCCGCTGCACGGTGATTCCCTCCCGGCTCAGTCCTTGCTGGAGCGACGCACCTGTTTCCTCGAGCTGCTCGTAGACGCCACTGTCGCGAAGGCGTCGAAGCGCGACGAGCGCCGCCGCCGTGGCGAGCGGGTTGCCCGAGAGCGTGCCCGCCTGGAAGACGGGCCCGTCGGGCGCGACGGCGTCCATCACCTCGGCGCGGCCGCCGAACGCGGCGAGCGGAAGGCCGCCGCCGACGATCTTGCCGAGAACGGTGAGGTCAGGCGTCACGCCGTAGAGCTCCTGCGCCCCGCCGCGCGCGACGCGGAAGCCGGTGATCACCTCGTCGAAGACGAGCAACGCGCCGGTCTCGTCGCAGAGCGACCGGAGCGCCTCGAGGAAACCGGGCTCCGGCGGGACGACGCCCATGTTCCCGCCCACCGGCTCGACGATGACGGCCGCGAGGCCTACCCCGGCAGCTCGAGCGGCCGCGGTGACGGCCTCGACGTCGTTGAAGGGGCACGCCGGCGCGGACTCGCCCGCCAGGACATCGGAGTGGCCGTGGTAGCAGCCTTCGAAATGGATGACGAGGTCGCGGCCCAGATATCCGCGCGCCAGGCGAATCGCGCTCATGGCGGCCTCGGTGCCCGAGCTGACGAGGCGAACCTTCTCGACCGACGGCACGGCGTCGGCGATCTCCTCGGCGAGCTCCACCTCCCGCTCGGTCGGAATGCCGAAGGTCGTCCCCTCGGCGGCGGCCTCGCGCACCGCCTCGACGACCTCGGGGTCGGCGTGGCCGAAGACGAGCGGCCCCCACGACTGCACCCAGTCGACATAGCGCCGGCCTTCGGTGTCCTCGACGTACGCGCCCTCTCCCCGGCGGACGAAGAACGGCTCCCCGCCGACCGGGCCCCAAGCGCGCACGGGACTGTTCACGCCTCCCGGGATAACCGCCTTGGCGCGCTGCCACAAGCTGGTGACTACAGCCAGCCCGCCAGCTCCTTCGCCCAGTACGAGACGATCACATCCGCTCCGGCGCGCTTGATCGCCGTCAGGCTCTCGAGCGCGGCGGTGCGCTCGTCCAGCCAGCCGCGGGCAGCCGCGGCCTTCACCATCGCGTACTCGCCGCTGACGTTGTAGGCGAAGATCGGCACGTCGAATCGGGCGCGCGCCGCCGCGATGACGTCCAGGGAGGGGAGCGCCGGCTTGATCATGAGCGCGTCCGCTCCCTCCTGGAGATCGAGCTCGCACTCGCGAAGAGCCTCGCGTGCGTTGGCAGGATCCATCTGGTAGCTCCGCCGGTCGCCGAACGAGGGCGCCGACTCGGCCGCCTCTCGGAATGGGCCGTAGAAGGCTGAGGCAGCCTTCGCCGCGTAGGACACGATGGGCACATGCTCGAACCCGTCCGAGTCGAGCGCGCCCCTGATCGCCCCGACGCGCCCGTCCATCATGTCGCTCGGGCAGACAGCGTGGGCGCCAGCGTCGGCATGGCTCACCGCCGTCTTCGCGAGGAGCTCCAGCGAGAGGTCGTTGACGATCTCGTCGCCGTCGACGACGCCGCAGTGGCCGTGCGAGGTGTACTCGCAGAGACAGACGTCCGTGAGGAGCACCATCTCCGGGGTTCGCTCGGCGAGCGTGCGGAGCGCCTGCTGCACGATCCCGTCCTCGTCGTAGGCGCCCGAGGCGGCCTCGTCCTTCTCCTCCGGGATCCCGAAGAGGAGAACGGCGCCGATCCCGAGGCCGAGGAGCTCCTCCGCCTCGTCGGCGAGCCGGTCGACCGAGCGCTGGGCGATACCGGGCAAGCCCTCGAGCGGCTTCTCGACGCCGGAGCCCGGGCACGCGAAGAGCGGATAGACGAAGTCGCGCAGATCGAGGCGCGTCTCGCGGACGAGCTCTCTGAGCGCGCCGGTCCGCCGGAAGCGGCGCAGACGCGTGGCCGGAAAGGCGCTCATGTCAGCAATCTTCGCATTCCGAGCCGTGCCGCCGCCCCGAAGGCCACCGCCAGCCCGACGAGCCACGCGGCCTCGCGCGCGATGGTCGACCAGGGGTCCAGGTCGTAGAGCGAGGACTCGAAGAAGTCGACGGCGTGCGAGAACGGGAACGCCTTCGAGATCAGGCGCGCGGCCTCCACAGTTCCCTCGGGCAGAAGGCCGAGCAGCACGAGCGGAAGGGCGACGAGGAAGGCGACGAGCACCGCCGTCCGCGCCTCCCGCGCAACCACGCCGACGAGGACGCCGAAGGCCCCGAAGGCCGCGCCCGCAGCTATGAGACCGAGACCGAGAAGCGGCAGCCGCGTCCACGGCTCTCCCCCGGTCACGTCGAAGATCGTGGCGAGCACTCCGAATACGAGCGCGATGACGAGCCCGAGAACGAGGGCCACGAGCACGGCGAGGGCGACCTTGACGACCACGAGATCGGTCAGCCGAACGAGTCCGCGCGCAAGCCGGCCGATGACGTTCTCGTCCCGCTCGGACGCAATCGCGGCAGCCGCGAGGAGGACGCAGATGAAGGCGAGCGTCAGCGCCAGAGCGTAGGCCTGGAGCTGCGCGGACAGGAGCCAGGAGCGGCCCGCCTCCGTATCCACCTGGAGCTGGATCGGGTTCGCGGTCGCATGGAGCGACTCGTCGGAGGCGCCGAGCGCGAGCTGTGCCTGCTGGACGAAGGTGGACAGCTCCTTGGCCCGCGCCGCGATCGCCGGATCCTTGGTCGTCTGCTCGATCTCGGTCAGGAGCTCGCCCGCGCGCTGGAGCCCGACGACGTCGAACTCGTTGCCGAGGAAGGTGCCGGTGCCTCCCTGCACGATCAGGCGGACGTACTCGAGGTTCGCGTCGATGTACGCGTCCTGCAGCCGCTGGTTCAGCTCGTACACGAGCGCCTGGGTCTGCTGCTCGACGCGCGTCGCGATCCCGCCGCGCGCGGTCTTGAGGACGAGCTGCGGGCTCTCCACCATCCCTCGCAGACGCGAGGCGAACCCGCGGGGCACGATGATCTCGGCGTTCACCTCCCCGTTGGCGAGCTTGCGATCGGCCTTCTCCTGATCCATCTCGACGAGCTCGGCGTTCTCGTTCACCTGGTCGAGAACCTGGGGGACGTTGAAGGTCTGGCCGCCGACCGTGAGCTTGTCGGGGAGGCGGTCGAGGTCGACGAAGGCGATGGTCGGGCGGTCGCCCGCGTAACGCACGACGGCGCCGACGAGGGCCGCGAAGACGAGCGGGTAGACGATCAGCGCGGCAAGGAGGACCGGCGAGCGCCCGAGCACGCGCAGGTCCTTCCCGAGCAGGAGGCCGATGCGTCTCATGCGAAGACGTCCGCCTCGGGAGATGCCTTGAACTGCTCGAGGCTCCCGTCGAAGACGAGCTCGCCGTCGACCAGGGCGGCGACACGCGTGGCGAACCGCTCGAGCTCCTCGAGGTTCTGTGTGGCAAAGACGACAGCTCCGTCGCGCTCGCGCACCTGCGCGGCCACCTCCCACAGGGTCCGGCGCTGGCGAGGATCGAGCGACGCCGTCGGCTCGTCGAGCAGAAGGACGTCGGGCCCCCCGAGCAGGGCGACGGCGAGGTTGAGGCGCTGCTGGTTTCCCGCCGAGAGCTCCGCTGTCAGCCTGCCGTCGTCGGGGAGGTCGAGGAGGCTCATGTAGCGGTTCGCCGCCTCCTTGGGCTCGGGCACGGCCTCGAGCCGGGCGAAGAGCTCGAGGTTCTCGCGCGGCGACAAGCGCTGATAGTGCGCAGGCTTCTGCGGCACCCAACCGACCCTCGGGCTGACCACGCCGACGGAGCCGTCACTCGGGTCGAGAGCGCCCGCGAGAATCGAGAGCAGCGTCGACTTGCCGGCGCCGTTGGGGCCGATGAGCGCGAGCGCGTCTCGCGGGTGCACTTCCAGGCTCGTCGGGGCCAGGGCGACGATGCGCCCGTACCTTCGCGAGACCCCTTTTGCGCTGAGAAGCGGCCCGTTCAGCGTCCGACGTCCCTGGCAGGGTGAGAGCGAAGGACGGCCAACACGCCGCCAAGGCTAGCACTGTGCCCACCGCGTCCCGTCCCTACGATCAACGGCAAGAAAGCCCTGCAAAACCCGATAATGTGGTCGGGCTTCGTCCGCCACCCTGGGACTGGTCGTTCGAGAGCGAAGGGGCACTCGCACTCTCCCCTGAGCCTGTAGAAGAGCGACGTACGCGTTTGAAAGCGGTGGTGACCTCCGCTAGCGTGCCGCGGATGGCTCAGCCCCAGGCTCCCGGGCTTGCCTACCGCGCCGCTGAACGGCAAGCGATGCGCGCGAAGGTTAGAAGGGCGCGACGAACGGCCGCACTGGCGGTCGTGGCGTGCGTCTGCCTCGTCGTGCTCCTGCTCACGGCGTTCGGATCCGGAAAGAGCTCCGAGGCCACCAACACGGGGCCCGCGCCGACGGGACGCCTCCTGCCGGCAGGCCCGCCCCGCGCTCAGATCGTCGCACTTCAGGACACGCTGAGGCTCCAGCTCCCCGTCAACCAGAGCCGCGTGACGGCGATCGGCTACCACGCCTCCGGCTCGAGCGCGCTCGCTCTCGACCCGAACGGGACGCAGGCGAACGCCGGGCTCTTGAAGCGGATCGTCAACCGCTTCTTCGGGGACTCGAGCTCGGGCATCCGCTACTACCAGATCAGCGGCGGGGTCGGCCCCGAGACCGGCGGGCTCGACGTGGGCGCGCCGACCGGGACGGATGTCTACGCCCCGGTGGACGGAAGCGTCATGGCCGTCTCGGACCAGATCGTGAACGGGAAGCCCTACGGCGTCCGGATCGACATCCAGCCGTCCGGCAACCCCGGCGTCGTCGTCACCCTGACGAACCTCAGGCCCGACCCGGCGCTCACCGTCGGCATGACGGTCTCGGCGGGGCGCACGAAGATCGGGCAGATCATCGACCTCTCCTCGGTCGAGCAGGCCGCGCTCGCGCGCTACACGCAGGATCGCGGCCAGCACGTCCACATCGAGGTGCACGCGGCCGGCTCGCTCGCCGTGCCCTAGATTCGCGGGCCCCGAGCTGGTCATCCTCTTCATCGCAGACGTCTTCGGCCCGCCGGGCCGGCGGGCGGTCGAGGCCCGCCTAAGCGCGCTTCGGGACGAGCTCGGGGCCGGCTTCTGCATCGTGAACGGCGAGAACGCCGCTGACGGCGTCGGGATCACGGCCAAGCTCGCAGACAAGATCCTCGCCGCGGGCGCCGACGTGATCACGCTCGGAAACCACGTCTGGCGGCAGCGCGACATCATCCCGGTGCTCGAGCGCAAGGGCCCGGTCATCCGTCCGGCGAACCTCGGCGGCCCCGGCGCCGGCCTCACGGTGCAGCAGGCCGCAGACGGGACACCGGTGGCCGTGATCAATCTCCAGGGCGCGCTCTTCCTCTCGCCCCCGCAGAGCCCGTTCATCCTCGTCGAGGAGCTCGTGGAGGAGGCCCGGCGCGAGGCGAAGATCGTCGTCGTCGACTTCCACGCGGAGGCGACGAGCGAGAAGGTCGCGCTTTCGCGGATGCTCGACGGCCGCGTGACCGCCGTGATCGGCACGCACACCCACGTACAGACGAACGACGCGCGTGTGCAGCCCGGCGGCACGGCGGCGATCACGGACGCGGGCATGACAGGCCCGCACGACTCGGTCATCGGGGTCAAGGCGGAACTCGCCATCGAGCGCATGCGGACGGCCATGCCGGTGCGCTTCCATCCGGCCGACGGCGACGTCCGCATCGAGGGCGCCGTAGTCGAGTGCGACGCCGACGGCCGCGCTACGCGGTGCGAGCCGCTCCGCGTCCTCGTCGACTGAGGGCCGCCAGCAGGACCGCGTAGAGCGCGACGAGCAGGACGTTGCGCACGAGCACGAGCCATCCCACCGGCTCGAGCGCGACGACATCCCAGTAGCGAAACGGGAACCAGAGCTGCGTCGTGACAAGGCCGACGAGGAGGAGCGAGCACGCGGCGAGGCCGCCCGCGCCGGCGACGGCGGGGACGAGCGGGAGGAGCCAGATGAGGAACTGCGGCGAGAGCACCTTGCCGAACGCGACGAAGGCGGCCACCGACGCCGCCCCTGCGGTGAGCAGGCCCTCGCGGCCGCGGTCGCGCGCGGCGAAGACCGCCCACACGACGCCGACGGCGACGAGCTGGAACGCGGTCTGCAGCGCGGCGAGCGTGTCCGGGAGGGAGCCGGTCAGGTTCTGGGAGCCGTGCGAGCTCTCCACCGTCGCGTCGTAGATTCCGAGCTGCTCGGCGGCGAGGAGGAGCGAGGCGCCGAGGCTCTCGATCTGGAGCGGACGCCCGAGCTGCGTTCCGATCGAGTGCGCGACCCCGCCGGGAGCGAGGATCAGGAAGGGGACGAAGCACGCGGCCAGGGCTCCCGCGAAGCAGGTCAGGCCGATCCAGACCTCACGTGTCCCCCGCCGCTTGGCCGCCCAGACGAGCGCGAGCGGGAGCAGCACGAGGGGGTAGATCTTCGCTGCGACCGCGAGCCCAAGGATCCCGAAGCCGAGACGTTCCCGTCGCCCGACGAACGCCGCGAGCGCCGCGATCGTGAGTGCCGCAGGCCAGAGGTCGTACCGGGAGAGGATCACCGTTCCGAGAGCCAGCGGGGCGAGCGCGAGGAAGCAGATCGCGGCATAGAGCCTCAGCGGACCAGCGTCCACGGCCGCGAGCGCGACGCCGAGCGCCACCACCGCCGCGACCGCGCAGGCCCACATGAGGAGCTCGAAGGCCGAGCGGTAGTCGTCCTGCTCGGCGAGCGCGGGGAGCACGAAGGCGGGGAGGGCGGCGGGCGGATACTCGAGGTCGAAGTCCCGGTAGGGGACCCGGCCGTCGAGGACGGCCTCGCCGTAGCGCTCGTACACCGGGGTGTCGATGATCTGCGTTCTGCTCCAGAAGCCCGTGTGCAGGAGGGCCCAGGAGATCGTCAGTAGCACGATCCCGAGCGCGACCGCCTGCGCGACGCGGCTCGGCTCAGCTCGTGGGAACGAGTGCTCTCGGCTCGTGCTCAAGCTCGGAGGGCGGCTCGGCCGGCTCGACCGCCGGGGCCGGGAGGAGCGCCGGGGCGAAGAACGCGAACGCGACGAAGGGGAAGAACCATGGGATGTAGAGGTAGAACCAGTGCGTGAGCACGGCCTCGAAGCCGATGAGGAGCGCGGCAGAGAGCGCGGCGATCTGCAGCTCGTTCTTCACCCGCGGGACGAAGAAGACCGTGAGCGCCGCGAGCAGGAGGAGCACCTTGAGACCCGTCTGCACGTCGTGGAGGTCCGGGTAGCCCGGGTACTGGGCCCAGTCCCAGATCGAGAACGGCGACTCCCGCGTCAGCTGCCATCCGAAGGTCCGGTCCCAGAACACGCGGGCTGCGTGGAGCGGATCGGGCTCGAGGAAGAGGATCCAGAACCCGAGCGCGGTGCCGAGCGCGAAGCCGCCGATGTACGTGAGCTTGCTCCTGGCCGCGCCGCGCCAGTCCGGGTACGAGGCCCAGAGCGGGAGGAGCAGGAGGGCGGCGAACTTCGTCCAGGCGCCGAGGGCGAGGAAGAGCCCGCGCGCCGGCGGCGAGGTGAGGAAGACGAGCCCCCAGAGGAGAAGCGCGGGCATGATCGCGTCGTTCGAGTTCGAGCTCGAGACGTACTGCGTGAACGGATAGGCCGCCCACGCGAAGGCGAGCGTGGCTCCCAGCAGCCGCCCACCCAAACGCAGGCCGAGCAGCCCCATCCCCACGAGCGCGAGCAGGTCCCAGAGGAGCGAGGTGAAATGGGCGGCGGGAAGGCCCGACCACTGGCTCGATCCTCCGTTCCACTTCCCGTCGAAGCCGACCGCGAGGTACGCGGGCACGTAGGCGAGATAGCTCACGGGCCCGTAGGTGTCCCCGCGCTCGTTGGCCGACTCGCAGCGGCCGTTCGTCTGCACGTGCTCGCGGACGTAGCCGTCCGCGTCCGCGTCACCGCATGCTTTCCCGTCGTCGGTCGGCATGTGGCCATAAGGCATCTCGCCCTGCACGATGCGCTGGCCGCCGTCGATTCCCGCGAGGCCGACATCGATCACGTTCGAGTCGGCGACGTTCAAGCCCGTGCGAAAGCCCATGAGGAAGACCGTCGCCGCGAGCAGCGCCCAGGCAGGCCAGAGCGGCCGCGAAGAGCCGCCTCCCCGCCCGCGGGCGGCGATCCAGATCATGCGCCCGAGGAGATAGGCGAGCGCGGGATAGACGAGCGGCATCGCCGTGAAGACGTGCCCGATGTTGAAGAAGTAGAGCGAGGCCGAGAAGGAAAGGAGCACGAGCAGGTCGAGGTTGCGCACGGACGCGATGCGACGGAAGTCCGCGAGCCCGAGCAGGAAGACCACGCAGAACGTCAGCCAGATCCACGGATGGTTGATCCCGCGACCGAAGGCGCCGTCGTAGCCGCGCGCCATCTTCCAGGCGACCTGAGGCCCGGTCCAGGCCTCGGTCACGCGACCCGTCGTGTCGTCCACCCTCGCGTCCACGATCTGGCCCGCGTCGGGAAGATCGGACCAGACCTTCACCGACCAGGCGCCGCCGTCCTCGTCCAGGGCTGCCTGCTTCGTCAGCCCTTTGGCCGGATAGCGCGATACCCAGTCCGCCACCTTCGGATAGGCGAGAACGGCTGCGATCGCCTCCTTGTCGGTCAGCTCAGCCGGCGCAGGCTCGTCCTGTGGGACGAAAGGCGTACCGATGAGGTCGCCGTGCGAGTTGTAGACCGGCGCTTTCGGCTCCGCGGAGGCGGCGCCCGGCGCGACGAGAGCGGCGAGCGCGAGCAGAAGAGCTAGGCGGCGGGCAGCCGTCGGAAGCTCCAGAGCTTGTTCGCGACGAAGTTCCAGGGCGTGACGAGAACGATCGCGATCGCCTGCGCCGGGACCTTCGGCACGCCGACGGCGACGAGGATTGCGAGGAACGCGAGGTTGGCGGCGAGCGCGATCGTCGAGACGACGAGAAAGCGCAGGCCCTGGTACGCGATGTGCCCGCGCTGGTGCCGGAACGTCCACGCGCGGTTCCAGATGTAGTTGTTCGTCACCGCGACGAGGAAGGAGCAGACCGCGGCAGGGATGTAATGCATGTCCGCCCAGTGGATGAGCGTCGCGAAGACGCCGAGGTTGACCACGTAGCCGAATGCGCCGACGACGCAGAACTTCGCGAGCTGGAACCAGTTGGCGGGGCGGCGCAGCGCGATACCGGCGGCATCCGAAATCGCGCTCGCCCGTCCCGTCCCAGTGTCCGACCGCGTCGCCACGTCCTTGAAGAAAGGTTAGACGGCCGGCCGCAGGGCATCCGGCCCAACGACGAGCTCCCGGCCGGCCTCGACGTTCTTCTCGCCGTCGTCCACCTCGAGGACGACCTCGAGCAGCTCGCCGTCCGGTGCGAAGACGAGGTCCCGGAGCGTGCCGAGCGACGCTCCGCCTCGGCGCACGGGGAAGCCGCGAACTGCCGTGAGTGCGCGACCGCGATCCCGGTAGAAGTCGAGCTCCTGCTGCATGAGCACGAGCGCCGAGGGGACCGAGATCGCGCTCTCGCCGATCTCACAGGCGGGCAGCGGCAGGTAGCGGTGGACGCGGTCGCCGCAGAGGACGTCGAACCCGAGCACGCGCTGGAGCGAGTCGTCGAGAAGGACGTCCACGACGGCACCGAGGCGGATGTCGGCGAAGCACACAGCGCGGCTTTCGACCGCGCTCGCGCGAAGACCCCCGTCCATCGCACCCGAAGATTCCCCCGGCCTGAAGAGCGAAACTAGAACCCCTCCGCGCCGACCAGCGGGACGAACCGGCAGGGAACCGAGCGCGCCACCGCGGGGCCTTCCGGGCTCCGGACGATCACCTCGAGGCGCTGGCCGTGCTGTCCACCCACCGGCACGACGAGCCTCCCGCGCTCCCGAAGCTCCTCGTAGAGGGACTCGGGCATCGCGGGCGCCGCCGCGGCGACGACGATGGCGTCGTACGGACCGTGCTCCCGCAGCCCCAGCGACCCGTCGCCCACGTGCACGTCCACGTTTTCGTAGCCGGCCTCGGCGAGCCTCACTCGCGCCCGCTCGGCGAGCTCCGGGATTCGCTCGACCGTGTAGACCTTTGCGCCGAGCTCGGCGAGCACGGCTGCCTGGTAGCCCGAGCCCGTGCCGATGTCGAGCACGCGATCCCCGTCCCGCACCTCCGCCGCCTGGCAGATGACCGCGACCATGTAGGGCTGCGAGATCGTCTGCCCGTAGCCGATGCGAAGCGGCATGTCCCGGTAGGCCTTGGGCCGGTCACGCTCGGAGACGAAGAGCTCCCTGGGAACGCGGCCCATCGCCTCGAGCACGCGCTCGTCGGTGATCCCGCGGTCCGCGAGCTGCTCGACGACCATCGCCTGCCGCTCGTCGGCGAAGTCAGACACCGGCCGAGACACGCGCTCGCATCGAAGGCGGCGGCTGCACCCCGAAATGCGCTAACGCGAGCGGTGCGAGGTCGGTGACGCTCGCGTCCCGCGGCAACGGTGGCTCGTCGAATCCCGCGGCGAGCATGGGCACGGTCGAGTCTCCCGCCAGGAGAGAGCCGTGACTTCCGCCTCCCGCGTGGTGCCGGCGGCCGAGGTCCTCGAACTCCCAGCCCTCCGCCGCGGAGGCGATCACCTCGCCGGCGTTTGGACAGGCAAGGGCCGACCACACGCGCTCGAATGCGTTCGGGTACTCGTCGCCGACGAGGATTCCAGCGTCTCCCGACACCGACCAGCCGTTCTCCCCGGGCGCGAAGCGAACCTCGTTCCCGTCCTTCCGCGCAACGGCCTCGCCGTTTTCGAGGAAGAGCGCGAGATCGACGCTCTCCGCAGCGTCGAGCCGCTCGGCGAGCTCACGCGGCGGCCGGCCGTCGAGCGCGTAGACCATCCCGGAGCGGTTCGAGGCTGTGACAACCGCGTCGCACTGGTCCGGCACGGTCCCGCGCCGCCCGGTGAACACGTCGAGATCGGCGAAGGAGTCCTGCAGGCTCGCGACCCGGTCGACCCGGGTCTGGCCGTGGTCCGAGCAGACGACGATGGCGTAGCGGTCGAGGAAGGCCTCATGGCCTCCGGCCGCGGCCATCAGCTCGCCCACCGCCGCGTCGGCGCGCTCAAGCGCCTGCACAGCGGCGTCCGGCCCCGAGATGTGGGAGGCGTAGTCGTAGTCCGGGAGGTAGAAGACGAGGAAGTCGAATCCGTCCCTGGTGACGAGCCAGCGGCCGATCGTGCCTGCGTAGGCGTCCACGGAGCCCTC
>JBKPRJ010000019.1:0-9978 GCA_046734455.1 Actinomycetota bacterium
CGCGTTTCCATCTGCGGCCTCAGCCGTCGAGCTCGCGCCGGGCATCGTCTACAAGCGCGAGCTCCGCTCCATCGGAGGAGCGCGCGTCGTCGTGCACGTGCTCAAGGCGCCGAAGCCGGGCGGCCTCTACGACCTCAAGCCCGTACTCTCGAACGGCCTCGTCACCGGCCGCGAGACCGTGTCGTCGATGCAGCGCAACCTTTCGCGCAAGGCGACGCTCGCGGGCGTGAACGGTGACCTCTTCAACTGGACCAGCGGCCGCCCGAGCGGGATCTTTCTACACAGGAACCTCCTCGCCACGCGCGCGTCCCCCGACCGCTCGAGCCTCGGCATCGGCATGGACGGGCTCCTCCGCACGGGCTTCGTCCGCTACACCGGCAGCTGGCAGTTCGGCTCCAACAAGCTCCGCGTTCTGCGGGAGTTCAACCACCCGCTCGAGCAGGACAACGGCGTCGTTCTCTACTCGCCGACCTGGGGTCCCAGGACGCCGGCCCTCCAGGGGGCGCGCGAAGTGGTGCTCGCGCATGTCGCGCCGGTCGGACCGAACAAGGACCTCGTCGGGAAGGTCGTTCGCCGGCACTGGCGCTCGGGCCACCGGATTCCCGCCGGAGGGGCGGTCATGCAGGCCTCGGGGGAACGCCGCCAGGATCTCTTCGCCGAAGGGAAGCTCGGGTACTGGGTCAAGCTCCACGTCGGCCTCTCACCGTGGTGGTCGGACGTGAAGAACGCGATCGGCGGAGGCCCGCGGCTCGTCAGCGGCGGTGTCCCCGTCTTCCAGGCGGGAGAGGAGTTCCTCTCGTCCCAGCTCCTGCCCCGCAACCCGAGAACCGCCGTGGGCCAGCTGGGGAACGGGAGGATCATTCTGGTCGCGGTCGACGGGCGCAGCTCGTGGAGCGCCGGGGTGAGCAACTCCCAACTCGCGCGCCTGATGGCCAACCTCGGCGCCCGCACCGCAATGGCTCTCGACTCGGGCGGGTCGACGACGATGGCCTTCGACGGCCATGTTCTCAACCATCCGTCGGACGGGGGCGGAGAGCGCGCCGTCGGCGACGCCCTCATGGTCTTCTACTACGGGATCTACGCGCGCCGGCCCCGACTCCCGCTCTACTCGCCGAACGGCGACGGCGTCCTCGACCTCCAGAAGCTCTACGCGAAGGTCGTGCGCCGCTCGCACGTGAGGATGCGGCTCGTCCGCGCCTCCGACGGTCACGTGGTGTGGAGCTCGAGTGAGACCCGCGGGCGGGGCACCTTCGTCAAGAGCCTGACCCGCAGGCTCTCCGACGGGAAGTGGCGCTGGATCGTGTCGGCCACCGACAGCAAGGGCCGCGCGAGCACGATGACCCGCTCCTTCGTCACGAACTCGACGCTTGGGTATCTGAACCTCTCGAGGAGCCTCCTGCGGCCGAACCGCAAGGGCGGTCACCTCGGCATCTCGTTCCGCCAGGCCCGCGAGGCGGATGTGAAGATCACCGTGAGGACGGCGAGCGGCCGGGTCGTCCGGCATCTGCGCTCGGAGCAGCTCGGTACCGGCCGCCACGAGTACGGCTGGAATGTCCGCAACGACGCGGGACGGATCGTCCGTGACGGGCGCTACCTCGTACGCGTCCGCGCGCGGAACTCGATCGGCCCCGTCGCGCTCACCAAGCCGGTCCAGGTGCGCCGCCGCTTCTAGCCGGGGCTCGCAGCAGACCTAACTAGACTCGCCGGGATGACCGAGACGATCACGTCGGTGATCGGCGACTACGGGCTGTACGCGGTGTTCCTGCTCATGCTCGTGGACGCCGTGTTCCCCGCCGCCAGCGAGCTCGTGATGCTCTACGCGGGCGCGGTCGCCGCGGGCGCCTTCCCCGGCCACAGCGTCACGCTCTTCGGCCAGGAGATCGAGTCCACGCTCTGGGCCTACATCGCCATGGCCGCGGCCGGGACGGTGGGCTACGTGATCGGTTCGCTGATCGGCTGGGGGATCGGCTACTACGGAGGCCGGCCGTTCCTCGACCGGCGCGGGCGCTGGGTGCACCTCACGCCGGAGAGGCTCGACCGCGCCGAAGCCTGGTTCGCGCGCCACGGCGATTGGGCTGTCCTGCTCGGGCGGGTCATGCCCGTCGTGCGCTCCTTCATCTCCATTCCCGCGGGTGTCCTCGAGATGCCGATCGTCCGCTACACGGTCCTGACCGCGATCGGCTCCGCGGTCTGGTGCTTCGGCATCGCGGGCGCCGGCGTGGCGCTCGGGTCGAGCTGGGAGCACTTCCACGAGCAGTGGCGCTACGCCGACTACGCGGTCGCCTTCGTCGTCCTCCTCACGGTCGGCTACGGCGCGTTCAAGCTCGTGCGCAGACGGGCGCGCCGCAGGGCAATCCAGAGCTCCACCGAAGGATAGAGTGGCCCCGTGGCGATCCCGTTGATGGACGTGAGGGCGCAGTATGCGCCGCTCCTCGATGAGCTGAAGGACAGGATCGCCGAGGTGCTCGACTCTGGGCGCTTCATCCTCGGCCCCGAGGTGAAAGCCTTCGAGGAGGAGTCGGCGCGCTTCCTCGGCGCGACGCATGCGGTGGGGGTCGCCAACGGCACCGACGCGATCGTCATCGTCCTCGACGCCCTCGACGTGGGGCCCGGTGACGAAGTCATCTGCCCGTCTTTCACGTTCTATGCGACCGCGGAGTCGATCGCGCGCCGCGGGGCGAAGCCGGTCTTCGCCGACATCGACCCGGTCACCTTGAACCTCGACCCGGCGGATGTCTCCGCGAGAGTCACGGAGCGGACGAAGGCGATCCTGCCCGTGCACCTCTTCGGCCGCCCGCTCGACGTCTCCGGGCTTCCGGACGGGCCCGCGGTCCTCGAAGACGCGGCGCAGGCCTTCGGCGCAAGCGTGGGAGGCCGCCGTGCCGGCACCCTCGGCACCGCCGCGACATTCAGCTTCTACCCGACCAAGAATCTCTTCGGCCTCGGAGACGGCGGCCTCGTCACGACCTCCGACGACGAGCTCGCCGACCGGATCCGCCTGCTCCGCTTCCACGGCTCGAAGGACAAGCAGACCTTCGAGGCGGTCGGCTACAACTCGCGACTGGACGAGCTGCAGGCCGCGGCGCTCCGCGTCTTCCTCCGGCATGTCGAGGAGTGGAACGAGGCGAGGCGCGCCGCCGCGGCGACGTACGCGGAGCTCGGCCTCGGCGGGGTGTGCGAGCTGCCGGCCGACGAGCCCGGCCACGTCTACCACCTCTACGTCGTCCGCACCGCCGAGCGTGAACGGCTCACCGCCGCGCTCGACCAGGCCGGGATCGGCTGGGCGACCCACTACACCGTGCCCCTCCATCTCCAGCCCGCCCTCGCCGACCTCGGCTACGCCCCGGGGAGCCTGCCCGAGACCGAGCGCGCCGCCCGGGAGACGCTCGCGCTGCCGCTCTGGCCGGCGATCTCGCGCGGAGAGCAGGAGCGGGTGGTCGAGTGCCTGCGCGCGGCCTCGGCCGAGAAGGCTGCCTGATGCGCACGCTCAACCGGCATCGCTTGTGGCAGGCGGTCGTCGACTCCGGCCTCGTCGCGGTCGCGTGGATCCTCGCGTTCAACATCCGCTTCGACTACGGAGTGCCGACCCGCTACCAGCCGTTCCTCGACCTGGACGTCGTCCTCGTCGTGGTCGGCGTGAAGATCCTCACATTCATCGTCTTCGGCCTCTACGACCACTGGTGGCGCTACGTCTCGATCCGGGACATCTGGCGGGCGCTCCTTGCAGTCAGCATCGCGTCGATCCTCGCCGTGACGGCGCTGTACTTCTGGAATCCGGCGCCCCTGCGGCTCCCGCGCGGGATCATCGTCATCGATTGGCTGATCCTCATCGGGCTCGTGGCGGGAACCCGGCTCGCCGCCAGGACGATCTTCGAGCGGCCCGGCCGCCGTAGGCTGGTCTCCCGCGGGCGCGACGTCCTCGTGGTCGGGGCGGGCGATGCCGGCCAGCTGATCCTCCGCGAGATGCTCAAGAACCCGAACCTGGGCTACTCGCCGATCGGCCTCGCCGACGACGATCCGCGCAAGAAGAACCTGCGACTGCACGGAGTCCGCGTGCTCGGCACGACGCGCGACCTGGGGCACCTGCTCCGTGACAACCGGCCCGACGAGGTCATCATCGCCATCCCGTCCGCGGCCGGCGAGACACGCCAGCGGATCGTGAACATCTGCCGCGACGTCGGCGTTCCGGTCAAGACGCTGCCGGCTGTCCACGAGCTCATCTCCGGCGACCTCAACCTGGCCCGCCAGCTGCGCGAGGTGCAGGTCGAGGACGTTCTCGGGCGGGAGGCCGTGGAGCTCGACCTCGACGCCATCGCCTCGTACGTCACCGGCGAGACCGTCCTCGTCACCGGGGCCGGTGGCTCGATCGGCTCGGAGCTCTGCCGGCAGATCGCAGCCCTGGGGGCCGACCGCATCATCCTCGTCGATCACACGGAGAACGTGCTCGTGGACATCGAGCGCGAGCTCGCGTACGAGCGCCGCTTCAACTCCACGGTCCCCGTTCTCGCCGACGTGAAGAACCGCGCCAAGATGCGGCGCACGTTCGACCGCTTCCGTCCGGGAGTGGTGTTCCATGCGGCCGCGTACAAGCATGTACCGCTCATGGAGGCGAACCCGGTCGAGTCCGTGCGCAACAACGTTTTCGGGACGAGCGTCGTCGCCGAGGTGGCCTCGGAGTTCGGCTGCAAGCGGTTCGTGCTCGTCTCGACGGACAAGGCGGTCAACCCCAAGAACGTCCTCGGGCAGACCAAGGCCGTCTGCGAGTGGATCGCCGAAGCCGCGGCCGCGCGCGAGCACAACGGCACGCAGTTCATCTCGGTGCGCTTCGGCAACGTGCTCGGCTCGTCCGGCAGCGTGATCCCGCTCTTCCGCCGCCAGATCGCGCGCGGCGGACCGGTCACGGTCACGCACCCGGAGATGACGCGCTACTTCATGACGATCCCGGAGGCGGTGCAGCTGATCATCCAGGCCGGCGCGATCGGGGAGAGCGGCGAGATCTACGTCCTCGACATGGGCCCGCCCGTGAAGATCCTCGATCTCGCGCACAACATGATCCGCCTCTCAGGCAAGGAGCCCGATGTCGACGTCCAGGTCGACTTCATCGGCGTGCGTCCGGGCGAGAAGCTGCACGAGGAGCTCTGGGCAGGGGACGAGAACGCCGAGCCCACGACGCACCCGAAGATCCTGCGCTGCGCCGGGTTGCCGGTGGATCCGGCGTGGCTCGAGGACGAGCTGGCCGAGCTCGAGCGCCTCGTCGAGGCGGGCGAGACCCTCGACGTCGTCAACCGCCTCGGGCTCATGGTGCGTGCGCCGCGCCGCGTCTCCGTCGAGGCCGCGGCCCCCGAGACCGTCTAGCCGGACCTTCGCAGAACTCTCCCCGAAGAAGCCTGAAAGGCGTCAAGTAACAGTCTGTTACTTGCTCGCCCGAGCGCGAAAGACCTGCAAGCCGGGCGTACACAGCAGTGACGAGTTGTGACGAGACTTGCCAAGTAACAGTCTGTTACTAGGACAACAGTAGAACGAAGAGCCGGCTGTTGCCGGCCCTTCGTGAGCTCTGATCAGCCGTCTGTTTCTAGCCGTCGTACGGCTGGTTGAAGTTCCCGGCCGTCCGCTGGATGGCGATCACCCTGCTTTGGAACGGCGGGTCGGCCTGCACCGACAGGTACAGGATCCTGTTGTCGTTCGAGAACCACGGGCCTGTCGGCTCGAATCGGTTCGGCATGGTCGCGAAGAGCTCCAGGTTCTCCGCTCCCGTCTCCCCACGCGGGAGCACCCAGACCTGGTTCATGCCTCCCGTGCCCGGCTGCGCGAAGTCGCTCGAGCCGTGGTCTTCCATGATGAAGAGGTCGCCGGCGTCCGTGAAACGGATGTTGTCCGGACGCGCCATCCGGGCGAAGTCGCCCGCGACGATGACCCTCCCGTGCACCGTCTCCTGGTCGAGATCGGTGAGCATCCAGATGTTCCCCGCGTTGGGCAGCGCGCCGGACTCGCTGAAGACGACGGCGTGGCCGCCGGGAGCCTTCAGCATTCCCTCTGCCTTCTCGAACGAGTTCGCCGAGGTCGGCGGACCGACCCGGGCGACCATGTCCGCCTCGGGAGTGAATGGATCGAGCGGGCCGACCCAGTGCCCGGTGTTCGTGGCGCGGTCGAAGACGAGGCCGTACAGGCTCCCCGTCGTCAGGTCGTTGGCCCGGTCCGGCACGAACTTGTAGAGGTACTGCCAGTTCCCGCGGTCGTTCGTCAGGTACCAGTTCTTCCCGACGCGGGCTTCCTGCTCGTGGCTGAAGCGACCCATGCCCGTGAGGCGCGTCTGTGCACCGGTCGCCGGGTCGATCTCCCAGACCCAGCCGGAGCGGAGGTCGGGGTCGCTCAGGAACGGGAACTCCTCGTTCGTGAGGTACGTCTTCCACGGCGTCTGCGCGACCGAGCAGGTGTCGTGGATGCCGGTCGTGATCAGCTCGCGGCGAAGCACGGTGACGCCGTCCTTGGCGAGCACGATCCGTGAGACCGACGCGGTCCCGTCGGAGTCGTCGTCACCCGGGGTCTGCTCCGGCACGGCGCACTTGCCCGCGTCGCCCTGGAAGTCGCCGGGCCGCGGCTCGGTGAGCTCGTGGTTCGAAAGCAGCCAGGTCTCGTCGCCCGCGGTGAAGACGACGTTGCCGTCGAAGTCCTCGGGCATCGGGAACGTTGCCCCGCTCTCCGTCGACGTGACGGCGTCGGTACACGCCTCCGAGATGATCGAGTACGAAAAGCCGCCGGCCAGGTTGATGACCGGGTCGCCTGTCCCGATCGGGCCGGGTGGGTCTGCAACCGCTGTTGCGGATGCCATCAGGACGGTGGCGACCGCGGCGGCTGCGAGCACTGCTGGTCTCATGCCTACCTCCCCTGTGGGTCGAACTCCCAGCGCGGCAGTCTAGTGGGGTCAAACAGGCATGAGCAGCTGCAACATTTCTGCGGGATCGCGGCGCACCCGCTGCCCCTCGCCGCTCCGCTTCGCGAGCTCGAGCGCGCGCGGATCGGTGAGCGGCCGCAGCCGCCCCTCCCGGATCAGCGCCTCGTCCACGCCGCCGAGGCGCCCGCCGTAGGTCGTGTAGACGGGAACGCCGAGCGCCGCTGCTTCCCGGTTCATGGTTCCCCCGGCGGAGACGACGAGATCGGCGAAGGCGATGAGGCTCTGCGCGTCGACGGCCCCGTCGGGGACGACGACGGACGGCAGCTGCAGGCTGCGCACGTAGTCCCGCTGCTCCTCGGTGCGCGGCAGGACGACGGCCTGCACCTTCTCCTGGTTGCCGAGAAACGTGAGCACTTGCGGGAAGAGGGGATTCGACTTGCGGTGGTAGAGGGAGACGTCGGGCGGCGTCCGCACGACCACGAGGATCCGCTCCTGCTCGATCTCGAGCTCCTCGAGAACCCCGGGGCGCGCCTCGAAATCGGAGAGGTAGTACTCCTCCTTGAGCCCGGGGTACTGGCGTAGCTTGGGCGGATGAACGCCGTAGCGCTCGAGCCGCTCGGGCGGGATTGCATCCGGCACGACGACGAAGGTCGCCGCCCGGCAGCCGAGCTGATGCTGAACCGTCGCGAACTCGTAGTCGAACGTCGTCGAGCTGGGGATGCCGAGGGCGCGCGCCGTCAGCGTGAGGTGGTGGGAGCCGTGCGCAAGCGCCGCGTCGAAGTGCCTCCCCCGAGCCCAGCGCCGGAGCTTCGACATGCGCGTGACCATGGTGGCGAGCTTGCTGACGCGGGAGCGGCCTCCGTGGTGGCCGATGAGCTCCGCCTCGATCCCGTGCTGCTCGAGGAGCTGGACGGTCTGCGCGTAGTCGCGCGCCGTCACCTCGACCTCGTCGCCGCGCTCACGCATGAGTGCGATCAGCGGCCGGAACACCAGCACATGTGCCGGCGCCGTGATGTCGACCCAGACCCTCACGCGGCGACGGCTGCGGGCTTGGCGGCCACCTGCTCGTGCCAGAGCGTGAAGGTGAGAAGGCCCCAGAGCTGGCGGGAGAGGTCTTCGCGGCCCGCCACGTGGTCGTCGAGCAGGCGGGCCACGGTCTCGGGCCGGAAGAAGCCCTGGCGGCGGAGGGTCTCCTCCGAGAGCACCTCGCGCGCGAACGGAACCAGCGGGCCGCGGAGCCAGGCCGCCGCCGGGATCGAGAACCCGCGCTTGCGCCCCGAGATCACCGAGTCGGGAAGGAGCGGCGCGACCGCCTTGCGGAGGAGGCGCTTCTTCGACAGGCCGCGCACCTTCAGCCGGGTCGGAAGGGCGAGGGCCAGCGTGGCGACGACCGGGTCGAGGAAGGGCACGCGGGCCTCCAGGGAGTGCGCCATGCTCGCCCGGTCGGTCTTCACGAGCAGGTCGTCCACGAGGTAGATACCGAGGTCGACGTCCTGGAGCCGCGCGAGCTCCTCGGCGCCCTCGGTCTCGGCGTAGCGTTTCCGGTAGACGTCCAGCGGGTCGACGGTTCCGCGGCGCTCGGGCACGAGCAGCTCCGCCCGCGCCTCCGGCGAGAAGATCTCCTTCCAGCCGTGATGGCGCTCGAGCGGCGGCAGGTGAGCGGCGCGGACGAACCGCTTTGCGCGGTAGTCGAGGCTCGCCTTGGCGGAGGAGCTCGGCAGGCGCTCGACCAGGGGCCGCGCGGCGGCGGCGAGTCGGCCGACTTTCGGGGCCAGGAGATCGGCCACGTACGTGTGGTAGCCGCCGAAGAGCTCGTCGCCCCCTTCGCCGGAGAGCGCGACCTTCACGTCGCGCGCGGCGAGCTCGGAGACGAGGTAGGTCGGAAGCGCTGACGAGTCGGCGAACGGCTCGTCGAATGCCGCAGCGAGCTTGGGGAGGAGCCGCGCCGCGTCGGGCCTGACGACGAGCTCGTGGTGATCGGTCTCGTAGCGCTCGGCGACCTTCCGGGCGTCGGCGAGCTCGTCGAAGGAGCCCTCGTCGAAGCCGATGGAGAACGTCTGCACCGGCTTGGCGCTCTCCAGGGCGGCGAGCGCGGCGAGCGCGCCGGAGTCGACGCCGCCCGAGAGCAGGACTCCGACCGGCACGTCGGCGAGCAGGTGGGCACGCACCGAGTCGCGCAGGCGGGCGCGCAGCTCCTCGGCGAGCTCGTTCTCGTCCTCCGTGCGAACCTCGTCGGCCGGCACGGGCGCCGGGCGGGCGAAGCGCTCCACCCGCGAGTCGCCATCACCGTCCCAGACGAGCACGTGCCCGGCCGGGAGCTTCCGGGTGCCCTTCCAGATCGAGAGCGGCGCCGGAATGGAATTGAACGCGAGAAAGGCCTCGAGGGCGTCGAGGTCGACCTCGCCGCGCGGCAGCGCCTTCAGCTCCGAGGCGAAGGCGAGCGTCCCGCCCTCCGTCGAGTAGTAGAGCGGCTTGATGCCGAACTGGTCGCGCGCGAGCACGAGCCGGCGGCGCTTCGAGTCCCAGAGCGCGACCGCGAACATCCCGCGCAGCTCGCGGACGTAGTGCGGGCCGTGCTCCTCGTAGAGGTGGAGGTGCACCTCGGTGTCGCTGGCCGTGCGGAAGCGGTGTCCCTGGCGCTCGAGGACCGCCCGCAGCTCGCGGTGGTTGTAGATCTCGCCGTTCTGGACGACCTGGATCGAGCTGTCCTCGTTCGCGATCGGCTGGTCGCCGCCGGCGAGGTCGATGATCGAGAGGCGGCGCGAGGCCAGCGCCACGGGCCCGTCGACCAGCGTGCCTTCGGCGTCAGGGCCGCGGTGGCGGAGCGTGTCGTTCATGGCCTCGAGCGGCCCAGCGTCGACCGGGCTGCCGTCGAGCGAGGCGAGTCCGCAGATCCCGCACATGGGCCCTGAGTCTAGTGACGGTCTCCGCGCAGGAGGCCCCACACGGCGGCCGCGGACTGCTTGATCACGCGCCAGGCCGTCGCGAAGACGACGCGGAGGTAGAGACCGACCGAGCGGTCGGCGATGTACTCGAGGTCGTGGGCGAGCTTCTCCGCCCAGGACTCTTCGCGGCCCATTCGGGTC
>JBKPRJ010000020.1:0-65173 GCA_046734455.1 Actinomycetota bacterium
GCGTATTCGCCGTTTCTGTTCGTCGAGTCAGACGGAGCGATCGCGGCGGGCCGGGAGATCTACGGGCAGCCCAAGAAACACGGCGAGGTCGAGCTCCGTTCCCGGGACGGGACGCTCGTGGGCCGGCTGAGCCGCGACGGCGCGCCCGTCCTCACGGTCACGACTGCATACCGGGAGACGCCGGGCGCTCCCGAGGACCTCGAGCGGCACGCCTCCTTCCGCACGAACATCAACCTAAAGGTCGTACCCGCGGTGGACGGCTCCGGCGCCGCACTTCGGCAGCTGACGGCCCGCGAGTTCGCCGAGGTGAGCATCAGCGAGGTGTGGAAGGCGCCCGCGGCCGTCGAGATCGTCCCGAACGACCAGGCTCCGCTTCACCTCCTGCCCGTGCGCGAGGTGCTCGAGGCGTTCCACTGGCGTGCCGACTTCACGCTCGTCTACGGCCGGGTCCTGGAGGACCTGTCGTGACTTTGCTCGAGGGCCGCCACGCACTCGTCACGGGCGCCGCCAACGGGATCGGCGAGGCCGTCGCCGAGCGCTTCCGAGCCGAGGGCGCGGTGGTCTCGGGCGTCGACCTCGAGGCCGGCGCCGACTTCCGTTTCGACCTCTCCGAGACCGAGCGGCTCGGCGAGCTGGTGGCGAGCGTCGAGGAGGCGAACGGCCCGCTCGACGTCCTCTGCTCGGTGGCCGGCATCTTCGACCCGGCCTGGGCGACGGAGATGAGCCTCGAGTCATACCGCCGCGTCCTGGCCGTCAACCTCGACGCCCCCATCCTGCTGGCCGCGCGCTGCGGCGCGGGGATGGCGGAGCGCGGCTACGGCCGCATCCTCTCCGTGACCAGCATCCACGCGCGCTTCGGCGAGGAGCAGTCGCTCGCGTACGACGTGTCGAAGGCGGGACTGGAAGGCGGGACGCGCACGCTCGCCATCGAGCTCGGGCCGCGCGGAGTCCTGGTCAACGCGCTGGCCCCGGGGTTCGTCGCGACGCGCATGTCGATCGTCCACGGACAGAACGAGCTCGAGTCCGAGTGGTTCCGCACCGTCTACCAGGAGCACCGCAAGCTGCCGCTGCGCAGGGCGGCCGAGCCGTCCGAGGTGGCCGCGCACGCCGCCTGGCTCTGCTCGAGCGAGAACACCTACGTCACCGGCCAGTCGCTGCCCGTGGACGGGGGACTCTCGGTCACCTTCTGATGACCTCTCTCTTGCACACCGGGCTCACGGTCCGGGACCTCGACCGCTCGCTCGCGTTCTACCGGGACGCCCTCGGGATGGAGACCGTGTTCGAGCAGGAGAAGGAGGGCGGCTATCTGGCCGCCATCGTCGGCTACCCGGGCGCGCACGTCCGCATGGCACACCTCGCCTTCCCAGGCGACAGCCATCGCCTGGAGCTCTTCCAGTACCTCGAGCCCGAGCCGCGCGGTGCGCCGGGCGAGCCGCGCGATCTCGGGATCACCCACGTCTGCCTGATGGTCGAGGACATCGAGGCGCTGCACGAGCGTCTGCGCGAGGCCGGCGTCGACTTCTACTCCGACCCGGTCCTCGTGGACACGGGCGCGAACGCTGGCGGCGTGGGCGTCTACCTGCGCGATCCCGACGGGATCACGCTCGAGCTCTTCCAACGTCCGAAGGAGGGCGCGTGAAGCTGGACGGAAAGGTTTGCGTCGTCACCGGCGCGGCACAGGGAATCGGGCGCGCGATCATCGAGGAGCTCGCGCGCGAAGGCGGACGGGCGGCGATCCTCGACCTGAACGGCGAGGCAGCTGAGGCCTGCGCGGAGGCGCTTCGCGCAAACGGGACCGAGGCGCGCGGGTATGCCTGCGATGTCTCCGACAAGGGCGAGGTCGAGGCGGCCGCTGCCCGCGTTGCGGAAGACCTTGGCCCATGCGGCGTGCTCGTCAACAACGCGGGGATCGCCCTGATGGGGCCGTCGCTCGACTTCCCCGAGGACGAGTGGCGCCGCTCGCTCGACGTCATGACCACCGGCGTCTTTTTCTGCTGCCAGGCGTTCGGCCGCCAGATGATCGAGTCAGGCGGCGGCGCGATCGTCAACATCGCGTCGATGAACGCGACCGTCGCGTTCCCGATGCGACTCGCCTACAACGCGGCCAAGGCGGCGGTCGTGCAGATGACCGAGGTCCTCGCGATCGAATGGGCGGAGCACGCGATCCGCGTCAACGCCATCGGCCCCGGCGTCACGCGCACCGAGCTCGTCGACAAGGCCATCCGCGACGGATTCGTGAACGAGAAGGCGTACGTCGAGCGCACGCCCATGAAGCGGCTCGGCCGGCCGGAGGAGATAGCCAAGGCTGCCCTCTTTCTCGCCTCCGAGGAGGACTCGAGCTTCGTCACCGGCCATTTTCTGGTCGTCGACGGAGGCTGGACGGCCTTCGGCTACGTGACGGACTAGAGCGAGAGGTCGTGCCCGGAGAGGATCTCCGGGGCCGCCGCGGTCACGAGCACGACCTGCTCCACCCTCACGCCGAAGCCGTCGCCGTACGCTCCCGGCTCGAGCGCGACGACCATCCCCTCCTCGAGGATCCGGTCGGACCCCGGGATGATCCGAGGCTCCTCGTGGAAGGTGACGCCGATCCCGTGTCCCGTGTGGTGGGGATAGGACCCTCCGGCCTCCTCCACGGTCTTCCGGGCGCGGGCGTCGACGTCCGCGGCTCGGGCACCCGGCCTGCAGAGGTCCGCCGCCTGCTCGAGCGCGGCCACGGCAGCGGCGTGAGCCTGGCGGGCCGCTGCCGGCGGATCGCCGACCGCGAGGGTGGCGCACGAGTCGGCCCAGTAGGCCCCCGGCCTCGGAACGAGATCGACGAGGACGAGGTCGTCCGGCTCGAGCCTGCGTCCGGTCGGCGGGCCGCCGACCTCGGCCGTCCGCTCGCCCGAGACCAGATCGGCGAGGACGGGGATCCTGCCTCCGGCAGCGCTCTCCATCGCCGAGCGCACGCTCGCCCAGACCGAGAGCTCCGTTGCGCCGGCCTGCGCCGCCTCGCGCGCGGCGGCCTGGCCCACGTCCGCAATCGCGATCGCCGCACGGAGAGCCTCGATCTCGTCGGGATCCTTGACCGCGCGGGCCCCGCGCAAGCTCCCGCCCAGGTCCGTGAGGGCGACTCCTCGCTCGGCGAGCCCGAGCACCAGATCTCCCGGGAGCGAGTCGAGCTCGACTGCGAGCTCGCGCGCGCCGCCGAGAGCCTCGAGCGCCGCGGCGGCGGCGAGCGAGGCGCGGTCGACGTCCTCAACCGCGAAGCCCGGGAAGGACGCCGTCTCGATTCCCGGCGCGACGCCGGGTGCCTCGTCCTCGCTGACGATCGCCGTGATCGAGCCGTGCGGGTCGAGCACGACGAGCGGGGGTGCGGAGAATGGGCTCGGGCCGATCTCGATGTCGGTGACGAGCCCGGTGAGCCAGGTGACGGTTTCGAGGTGGGCCGAGAGGAGGGGTTTGCCGCCCGTAGCGGCCAGCGCCCTGTTGCGGCGTTCGCTCATGCGGCGCCGTTCATCGAGACCGGGTTGCGAAGCGTCCCGATGCTCTCGATCTCGATCTCGACGTCGTCCCCCGGATGGAGCGGAACGGGCGGGTCGCGGAAGATCCCGACCCCCGCGGGCGTGCCGGTGAGGATCAGGTCACCCGGGGTCAGGGTGAAGACGGTGGAGATGTGGGCGACAAGCGTGCGGACGCCAAAGATGAGACCGGAGGTCGTGGAGTCCTGCAGCGCCTCGCCGTTGACGCGCTGGACGATGCGCAGGCCGTCCGCCTCGCCGAGCTCGGAGACGGGGACGATCGTGGGCTCGAGCGGGCAGAACGTGTCGAAGCTCTTCGCGCGGAGCCACTGACCGTCCCGGAACTGGAGGTCGCGAGCGCTGACGTCGTTCGCAACCGTGTAGCCGGCCACGAGGTCGAGGGCGTCGTCCGCGCCGACGCGGCGGCCCTCGGCGCCGATGACGATCGCGAGCTCGGCCTCCGCATCCACGTGCTCGCTTTCCGGCGGCAGCACGATCGAGTCCTGGGGGCCGCAGAGCGCGTTCGCGAGCTTCGCGAAGAGCAGGGGCTCCGCGGGCAGGTCGACCCCCTGCTCGGCCGCGTGGTCGTGGTAATTCAGCCCGACGCACACGATCTTCTCCGGGACCGGCCTGCCGAAGCGTTCGCTCCAGAGGCCGTGCAGCCGGTCGAGGCCGTTGGTGCGCATGGCGCGCGACTCTACTAGTCTCGTGAGCCGGGCGTTATCCTCGCCGCCGAAGCCGAAGACCTAGGAGGCCGGATGCCGAAGTACCTGATGCTGTCGCAGCTCTCGGAGCAGGGCCTGCAGACGCTGCGCGCCAACCCGGAACGGGTGCGGGAGGTGAACAAGGACGTCGAGGAGCTCGGGGTCAAGGTGCTGCACCAGTGGTTCGTCCTCGGGCCGCACGACTTCGTGAACATCGTCGAGGCGCCCGACGCCTCCGCGATCGCCAAGGTCTCGGTCGCGCTCGGCGCCCGCGGGAGCGTGCACACCGAGTCCTACGAGATGCTCGAGGTCGGAGACCTGCTGAACCTCCTCGCGGAGTAGTGAGCGAGCCGCCCCGGCTGCCGGACTGGCTCCGCGCCGAGGTGGCCGGGTGGCCGCAGGATGCCTTCGGTGCGCATCAGACGAGGCTCCTCCTCCGTGACGGCACGGTGATCGCGCCCGTCGCGATCCTCCCGAGCGGCGACATCGTCGGCTGGGGGCAGGCCGGCGAGGCGGAGTTCGACGCCGACGACATCGTCGCCATCGAGCGGATCGACGAGTAGCGGCGCTCCTAGGTGAGCTTCGCGTACGCGGCGGCGACCTCGGCCGCGAGCGCCGCGTTCTCGACGATCAGCTTCTTGTTCACCTCGATCGTGCGCCCGTCGCTCCGCTCGTGCAGGTACGAGAGGACGAAGGGCGTGACGGCCTGGCCGCGGACTCCGCGCTTCCCGGCTTCCTCGATGCCCTCTTCGATCAGCGGCTCGACGTCGAGGCTCTCGTCGGGCGGACGGGCGAGCACGATCCCGGAATGGCGCCCGAGCCGCCAGTGGAACTGGGCGATCTGCGCCGCCTCGTCGACGCTCTCCACCCGCTGCGAGACCGGCGGTCCGCCGTCGGCCTTGTAGAAGAGCGGCAGCTCCTCGGTGCGCCAGCCGAGCACCGGCACGCCGAGTGTCTCGAGCACCTCGCCCGTCGCGTCCACGTCGAGGATCGACTTCGCGCCCGACGCTACGACGAGCGCCTCCGTCCGGCCCAGCTCGCCGAGATCGGCCGAGACGTCGAAGCTCTGCGACCAGCCGCGGTGCACGCCGCCGATCCCTCCGGTACCCATGAAGCCGATGCCGGCCGCGCGGCAGACGGCGAGCGTCGCGCCCACGGTGGTCGCGCCGAGCTCCTTTGCCACCGCGCAGGCGGCGAGGTCCCGCGGGCCCACCTTGCGTGCCTCGGGCGACGTCGCGAAACGCTCGAGCTCGCCCGCCTCGAGACCGACGCAGATCCGGCCGTCGATGACGCCGATGGTCGCCGGAACCGCCCAGGCGATGCGCACGCGCCGCTCGGCTTCCGCGGCGACCTCCAGCCCGACTCCGCCGGGGAAGCCGTGCGCGACGAGCGTCGTCTCGAGGGCGACCACGGGGCGCCGCGACTCCAGCGCTGCTCTGACTTCCGGATGGATGCGGAGGAGGTCGGTCATGGCGGGAAGGCCCCCATGGTTGCCACACAGCGCGCCGCGGCGTCGAGCCCGAGCTCGGGGCCGCCGAGGAGAAAGCCCGCCGCGAAGGCGTCGCCGGCGCCGGTGGTGTCCACGACGTCTGCCCGCCGCGCCCCGAGCTCCTTGCCGGCGACGACGACTCCGCCCGCGCCTCGCTTGACGACGAGCGTCTCGGTCTCGATCTCGCCGACGAGCTCGGCCTCCTCCTCGTTCGCGAAGACGACCTGCGGCCGGATTCGATCGAGGAGGCCGCGGAACTCGTCGACCCCGGCGGCCTCGATCGCCGCGGTCGAGGAGAGGTCGACGCTGACGCGCGGCGCGAGTGCGGCCGCTGCCAGCGAAGTCTCCCGGATCGGCGGCCGCACTAGGCTGTAGCCGGCGAGGTGCAGCCATTCGCAGCCTTCGAGCCAGCCCGGGTCGAGCTCGTCCGGCGCGAAGTCCGGCGCGATTCCGCGGTCGGTGAGCATCGTCCTCTTCCCGTCCGGGGTCGCGACCGAGACAACGGTGCCCGTGCCCTTCTCCTCCACCCGCCCGGCAAGGTCGACGCCTCGGCGCCGGAGCTCGTCCGCGAGCATGACACCGGCTGGGTCGTCCGCGCGCTTGCCGATGAAGCGCGCGCTCCCGCCGAGTGCTGCGGTCCACGCGGCCACGTTTGCGGCCTGGCCTCCCGGAGCCACACGCGTGCGTCCATAAGTGTCGGTGTCCTCGGCGATCGGCCTGTCCAGCCGGACGACGACGTCGAGGAGGAGGTCGCCGAGCGTGCAGATCACCGCGCGAGCCTACAATCGGCCCGTGGAGAGCGAGCGTGCAAAGCGGATCCGCTCCTTCCTGATCGGCGGGATCGTCGGCAGCGCGGCCGGCCTCGTCGCCGCAGGGCGCATGCGCGTCCCGCGCCGGCCCGAGCGGCGGCAATCGCCTGCCGGGCTCGCCGCCTTCGAGCAGGCGCCGTGCTACGCGGAGACACTCGAGCGCGAGGCTCGCCGGGAAGCGGCGCGCTAGTCCGCTTCGAGCCGGCTGAGGGCCGTGAGCGCGGTCTGCAGGTTGATGCTCGCGTCGCCCACGCCGAGGACCCTCCCGTGGAGCTCCACGGCGGCGGTGTCCTTGAAGAACGTCTCGGCGTTTCCGACCGGCTCCTTCGTCCTGATGACGAGGAACGGGCCCCAGGCATGTCCTTCGAAGATCGGTCCGGGAACGGTCTGCGGGATGGTCAGCTTCACCCGCTCGAGATCGCTCTGGTCGGTCGCGTCGAACACCCAGACGCCGCGGCCGAGCGGCTTCGGCGCCTCGTCGAGGCTGTCGATCGCGAGCCGTGGATCCGCGCGCTGCACGATCACCGATCCGAACGGCGCGCCCTTCTCCCGCGCATCCAGATAGAGCGGCTCGTAGCCGAAGAGGATGTCGTCGGGCCGGCTCGTCGCCGCGAGCCACGCGGCCGCTTCCTCCCGCGCCTGCTCCCGTGCAGCGGGCTCGCCCGCGTACATGTACGGCGTCTTGTGCCACCCCCAGCCGAATTCGACGCCGAGAAGCGCGGTGAGCCCCACGAGGACGGCGACCGCCTCGGCCCGGCCCGCCCGGCTCGCCAGCTTGAGGAGCCCGGCCGCCACGAGCATCTGGAAGAACGGCAGGGCGAAGATGAGGTGTCTGCTCTCGAGGAAGACGCTCGTCTGCGACCGGGTCAGCATGAGCGCGAGCGTGGGGACGAGGAGCACCGTGGCCGCGAGCAGCACCGCGGCCGGCCGGGTGCGGAAGAGGACGAAGCCCCCGAGCACCGCGAGTGCGGCGATCACCGCCGACGCGGCCGTCCACCCGGCGCCGAAGTCGCCGATCGTGTGCCAGACGTAGTCGAGCACGTCGACGGGTGAGCCGAGCTTCGAATCGCTCTCTCCGGTCAGCCCGATGCCGAAGCGCGAGGCGAGCGTCCGGTAGATGAGCCAGAGAGGCGCGACGAGCGCGACGACGAGCGCGAAGGAGATCGCGGCCGGCTTGAGCGGGAACCTGCGCCGCCACCTGCGCGCGAGGACATAGACGGCCTGGGCGGCGAGCACGAAGGTTCCGTACGGCTGAGTCGCGATCGCCAGCACGCTGGCCGCCACCCACGCGCCCCACCGCCTCGGCTCGCGCGTCCCGACGGCGCGGAGGAGAAGGAGGAACGAGAGGGCGGTCAAGAAGAGGAACAGGCTGTACATCCGCGCGTAGATGCCGTGGTAGATCGTGATCCAGCTCGCCGCGGAGAGCGCCGTCGCCACGAGGGCCGTCCTCTTGTCCGTGAGCCGGGCGACGAGCGCGGCGATGACCGGCATGCTCGCGACCGCGAAGATCACCGACACGAGTCGGAGGGCGATCAGGCTGTGGGAGATCGATCCGGCGAGGTAGGCCAGGAGCCAGTGGAGCGGCGCGCCGCCCCGCTCTGCAAAGACGGTGGAGAACACCTCGCCGATCGGCTGCTGCGTCACGAAGAAGACCAGGGTCTCGTCCTCGTGCGGCGGCCACACGGTCATCTGGAAGAGGAGGAAGGTCGCCAGGGCGGCCGTGATTACGCCGACGCCGATCCGGAACGAGTCCTCGCGGGCCCAGAGAGCCGTCCGTTCCAGCCAATTCCGGCGCGGCGCCGCCTCCGCGCGCGCGCCAGAGGCGGCCGTCCCCCCTGGTAGCATTTCCTCCCGCAAACCGGGCCTTTCTTTCGATGCCGATCTACGAATACCGATGCCCGAACGGGCACACGTTCGAGCTGTTCCAGCGGATGACGGATCCGCCGCCGTCAGAGTGCCAGATCTGCGGTGAGAGCCCGCTGGAGAAGGTGCTTTACCCGGCTGCGATCCACTTCAAAGGCTCCGGCTTTTACAAGACCGACTACGGGCGAGGCTCGCGCAAGCGCGACGGCGACAAGCCGGACAAGGCGGACTCCGGCGACAAGAAGGACAAGGCCGACTCGAAGCCGGAGAAGCCCGGAACGTCCCAGAAGAAGGCCGCGGAAGCCTAGGACCCGGATTCGGGCAGGAGCGCCCGCGCCGCTTCGAGGTCGCGCTCGTAGACCATGACCTCGCGCGGCCCCCCGGGGATGAAATCCTCCACCGGCGAGTCGATCGCGTCCGTCTCGCGGTGGGCGCACTCGACGCCGTTCGCCCGGAGCAGACCGCAGAGGAGCTCGGCCTCGGTCTCGTTCGGAACGACGGTCAGGACGACGGTCGGATCTTGATTCACGCCGGGACGCTACTCGCTAGCCGCCGACGATGCAGCCGGGGCCGAACGCTCCGGAGGCGGGCTTCGGCGGCTGCGGCGCGGTCTTCCCGGTCACCATCGCGATCACCGAGACGTTCTCCTCGGTGCCGACGATGTAACTGATCCCGCCGAGCGTCGACGGGATACCACCGAGCCGGCACTTGAGCTTGCCGCTCGAAGGCGTCCGGAACTTGATCCAGCCGAGCTGGAGGATCTGGGCGGCCGAGAGGTCGGTGGCAAGCGGCTTCGTGATGTCGTCGCCGTTGAAGGGCGCCTTCAGGTACTCCTTGAAGCTGACGATCTTGTCCGCCATGGCCGAGACGACGGCCTGCTGGCGCTCGCCGCGCGTGATGTCGGACTCCTTGGGATCGAGCTGGTTTTCACGGATCCGCGCGTAGATGAGGGCGCGCTTGCCGTCCATCGTCTGCTCGCCCTTCTTGAACCGCCAGCCCTTCCAGCGATCGCATGCGGCCTGCGACGCCCGCGGACACTCGAACTTGTTCGAGAGGATCGGCTTGGGGACGTCGATCGAGACGCCGCCGAGGGCGTCGATCACCTCGTCGAAGGTGCCGAAATCCACGACGACGACGTGGTTGATCGGCAGGCCCGTGACGCTCTGCACCGTCTTGATCGCGAGGGTCGGCCCGCCGTAGGCGTAGGCGGCGTTGATCTTGTCCTCGCCGTGCCCCGGGATGTCCACGCGCAGGTCGCGCGGGATCGAGAGGAGCGCGATCCGGTGCTCGTCGGGATCGGTGTGGACGATCATGATCGAGTCCGAGCGCGCCGTGGATCCCTGTCTGCTCTTCGATCCGGTGTCGGCGCCGAGCACGAGGATGTTGCTCGGATTCGAGAGCATGATCCCGTCCTGCGGCGAAAGCGCCCGCGCGGCGCGGGGGTCGAGCTTCTCGTTGGCCTGCTTCACACCGCTTCTGAACGCGAGGTAGCCGAGCACCGCCCAGACGAGGCCGAGCACGATCAGGCCGACCAGCGTCCATGCGACAGGGCGGACCCAGCGCCGCCGGGTTCTGGCGGGCCTCGGGCCGCGGTATTCCTGGGGCTCGGGGCCGTTCGCCTTCTCGGCCTTGCGGCCGGACTTCGACGTTTCCGGCCGGATCGGCCCCTTTACTCTCCCCCCGCGGTAGATGCGATAGGGCTTGTCCTTGGGCGCCACGCGACCGAGTATCGTAGCCGTAGCCCATGGCCAGCCCCCGTGTGATCGCGCTCGACCTCGGGGGGACGAAGCTCCTCTCCGGGGTGGTCGACGGCGAGGGCGTCGTCGAAGAGCGCGCGGTCAGCCCGACCGACACGAGCAGCGAGGACGCCGTGCTCACGCAGGTCGAAGAGGCCGTTGAGAGCTTCCTGGTCGACGAGATCGGCGCGATCGGACTGGGGATGCCTTCGACGATCGACCAGCGCCGTGGAGCGGCGGTCGACTCGGTCAACATCCCGGTCACGGACGTCGCCTTCCGGGACCGGCTGCGCAACCGCTTCGGCTTGCCGGCGGCGATCGAGAACGACGCGAACGCAGCCGCCCTTGCCGAGCACCGGTGCGGAGCGGGCCGCGGCTCACGCGACATGGTCATGCTCACGCTCGGGACGGGCGTCGGAGGCGGCCTGATTCTCGACGGCGAGCTCTACCGCGGGGCAATCGGGGCGGCGGGCGAGCTCGGGCACATCACCCTCGACCTCAACGGCCCTCCCTGCCAGGGCCGCTGTCCCGGCCGCGGGCACCTCGAGGCGATGGCGTCGGGCACGGCTGCGGACGGCTTCGCGCGCGAAGCGGCCGCGCGAAACCCCGAGGGTGACCTGGGCCGAGCCGCCGCGGAGGGCAAGACCGTGGACGCGCGTCTTGCGGTCGAGCTCGCCGCGAAGGGTCCGGGCGACGCGCGTGACGTGCTCGACCACGTCGGCTACCACCTCGGCGTCGGGATCGCCACCTTCGTCAACATCTTCAATCCCGAGCTCGTCGTGATCGGCGGCGGCTTTGCGCGCGCGGGAGACCTTCTCTTCGAGCCGGCCAGGAAAGTCGTCGCTGAGCGTGCCCTCTCGCCGGCGCGGGACGACGTGAAGATCGTGCCGGCTCTGCTCGGCGTCGAGGCCGGCCTGATCGGCGCCGGCCTCGTCGGCTTCGAGGCTCTTCACCGGGGGCAGTAATGCCGCTGGTCGTCTGCGCGACGCCGATTGGCAATCTCGAGGACGTCACGCTGCGCGTCCTGCGCGAGCTCGGCGAGGCCGACCTCGTGCTCTGTGAGGACACGCGCCGCACACGCACGCTCCTCGACCGCCACGGCGTGAAGGCGAAGCTCGTCAGCTACCATCAGCACAACGAGGCGAGGCGGGTCGCCGAGCTCGTGCCGCGGCTCGAGGCGGGGGAGAGAATCGCCCTCGCGAGCGACGCCGGTCTCCCGGGGGTGAACGACCCCGGTGCGAGGCTCATCGGCGCGGCGATCGAGCGAGGGCTCGAGGTGACGGTGCTCCCGGGGCCATCCGCGGTGGAGACGGCGCTCATCTCAAGCGGGCTCGTCGGCGAGCGCTATGCCTTCGTCGGCTATCTGCCGCGTTCGCGCGAGGCCCTCGAACGGCTGTGGCAGGAGACTTCCTCATGGAGCTGGCCCGTCGTCGCGTTCGAGTCGCCGCGGCGGCTGCCGGCCTCCCTGCGGTCGCTGGCGGAAGCGGACCCCGCGCGACCGGTGGCGGTTTGCCGCGAGCTGACCAAGCGCTTCGAGGAGGTCGTGCGCGGGGCCGCCGGCGACGTCGCCGCCCGGTTCGAGGAGCCTCCCAAGGGCGAGGTCACGCTCGTCGTGGGGGCAGCGCAGCCCACCGGCGACGGAACGCCTCGGAGGGAGGCGCTCGCGGCTGTGGTGGATCTCGTCGAGGCCGGAGTGCCGCGCCGCCGTGCCGCAGACATCGTCTCGCGTCTTACGGGAGTTTCGCGCAACTCTCTTTACAAAGAGTCGCTGTAGCCTTACTTGACAACGACCTCATGGCCTTGCTAGGCTGATCCTGTTCGCAACACTGACAACGAGGAGGAGCGGCGATGAAAGGCCTCGCCTTGCTGCTTCCGGTCCTCGTCGCGCTCCAGGTCGGCGTGCAGCCCGCGCTCGCCTGGGCCTGGCCCGTCGACGGGCCGGTGCTTCGACCCTTCGTCCTTGGTGACGATCCATATGCCGGCGGCCAGCACCGCGGCATCGACATCGGCGCTCCCGCGGGGACGCCCGTGCGCGCGCCCGCTACGGGCTCGATCAGCTTCGCCGGCACCGTCCCGACGGGCGGGAAGACGATCACCATCCTCACCGCCGACGGCTACGCGGTCACGCTGCAGCATCTCGGCTCCTACTCCGTCTCGCGCGGGGCCGAGGTGGCAGAAGGAGGCCCCATTGCGTCGGTCGGGGAGGGCGCCGAACCATTCGTCTACCTCGGCGTGCGCCATGCGGACGACGAAAACGGCTACGTCGACCCTCTTGGGTTGCTCCCAGCACCAGTTCTGGCGCCCGCTCCGCCCGATCCCCCGCCGGCGGATCCCGATCCCGCCCCCGCGCCGGCTCACGGCGGGGGCTCTGCGAAGCACCACGACCCTGGTCGCTCACCGCAGCCGACAGTCGCCGCAGTACCGAGCCCGAAGCCTGCCCGAGAGCTTCCCGATCACCCTCGCGCCCGCTCCGTCCGCGGCCACCATGGGGCGTACGGCGCAGCCGCGGCAACGCACCGCCGGAATCGGCTCGCCCACGAAGCGCGGCCTCCGCTCGCGCTGCCTTCGGTCTCCGGGTTGGGCGCGAACGGCAAGGCGCCGGCGCCTTCAGGGGCAGTCGACGTGGCAGCGTCGGAGCGGCCCTTCCTGCCGTTCTTCGCAGGCGCCGTACTCTGCGCGCTCGGCCTGTTGGGGGCGGCTCGTCTAGCCCGTCGACGCTGCGAGCTCGGTGACGCAGGTTCGGCAGACGGCGCGGCCGCGGTGCTCTTGCAGGGCGCTGCGACGGCCGCAGAAGATGCACACGGTCTGCGGCTTGGACAGGAGAATCACATCGTCCTTGACCGAGATCTCGAGCGGCTCCTTCTCACCGAGCGCAAAACGCTTGCGGATCTCAATCGGAATGACGATCCGGCCGAGGTCGTCGATGTGGCGGATGATCCCCGTTCTCGTTGCTCCCCTTGTAGAGCGCGACCCGACGGGGCGCTCCGTCGCTCCGTTCGACCCCAATTTCTCGTCGCCTTTCGCTCGTCGCGGATTTCAGGTGACAGGTCCCCGCGTTTTGCCCTTTCTAACCACCATTTGCCGCTTCGGCGCCGCGTGGGGTCGTTCGTATGATTGCCATGCGTGAGCTACTACGTCACGACCCCCATCTACTACGTCAATGCGAATCCTCACGTCGGCCATGCCTACACGACGATCGCCGCGGATATCCTCGCGCGCCACCGCCGCCAGCGCGGCGAGGAGACCTTCTTCCTGACGGGAACGGACGAGCACGGCTCGAACATCGCGCGCGTCGCGGAGGAGGCCGGCCTCGGCCCGAAGGAGTTCGTCGATCGGAACGCGGCCACCTTCCAGGAGATGACCCGGCGGATCAACGTCTCCAACGACTTCTTCATCCGCACGACCGACGAGCGCCACGAGCAGCTGGTGCAGGAGTTCCTGCAGCGGATCTACGACGCCGGCGAGATCTACGAGGGCGTCTACGCCGGCCTCTACTGCAGCCGCTGCGAGTCCTTCTACTCGGAGGCCGAGCTCGTGGACGGGAACTGCCCGCAGCACGGGATCCCGCCGGAGTGGGTCGAGGAGAAGAACTACTTCTTCCGGCTCTCCTCCTATCAGGACAGGTTGCTCGCGCTCTACGACGAGAATCCCGCGTTCGTGCTGCCGAAGTTTCGCGCCAACGAGGCGCGGAGCTTCATCGAGCAGGGTCTCGACGACATCAGCGTCAGCCGGGCCACGCAGCGGTGGGGCGTCGCGGTGCCCTGGGATCCCGACCAGGTGGTGTACGTCTGGGTCGACGCGCTCATCAACTACTGGAGCGCGCTTGCCTTTGCGCGCGAGGGCGAGGACCTCCGCGACGCGCTCTGGCCGGAGGTTCATCACCTCCTGGCGAAGGACATCCTCAAGTTCCACTGCGTGATCTGGCCGGCGCTGCTCATGGGCGCGGGGATCAGCGTGCCGAAGCAGCTCTTCGTGCACGGCTACCTGCTCATGGACGACCGCAAGATGTCGAAATCCGTCGGGAACGTGATCGACCCGCTCGAGTTGATCGACGTCTACGGGGTCGACGCGGTGCGCTACTACCTGTTCCGCGCGGCGTCCTTCGGCCAGGACGGGAACATCTCGGTCGACGGGCTCCACGAGCGCTATGAGCGGGAGCTCGGCAACGACCTCGGCAATCTGCTCTCCCGGACGACGGCGATGGTCGCCCGCTACCGGGACGGCAAGCTGGCGGTCGTCGAGAGCTCGGCGGAGCTCACGGCCGAGCTCGACGGCCTCGCGCCGAAGGTCGCTACGCGGCTCGACGCCTACGACCTGACCGGGGGCCTCGACGAGATCTGGGAGGTCGTGCGTGGGCTCAACCGGCATGTGGAGCAGAACGCGCCGTGGGAGCTGGCGAAGGCCGAGTCCAAGGCGGGCGAGCTCGACCGCGTCCTCTTCGAGCTGGCCGAGGGGCTGCGCGTGCTCGCCATCGTGCTCGCGCCGTACCTCCCCGAGACCGCGCCGCAGATCCTCGCCGCTCTCGGCCAGGACCCGAGCCTCGAGCTGGAGCGGGCCCGCTCGGGGCAGACGCGTGCCGCGGAGGGAATCGCACCGGCGGCGCCGCTCTTCCCGCGCGTGGACGCTCCCGCGGCAGTCTGACGCTGCCGTGATCGACACACACGCGCACCTCGACGCTCTCGACGATGCGCCTCAGGCGCTCGCCCGCGCGCGCGAAGCGGGCGTCGGGCGCGTCGTCACGATCGGGACCACGCTCGACTCCTGCCGGGCGATGCTCGAGCTGGCCGAGCGGGAGGAGGGCGTCTTCGTGTCGCTCGGCCTCCACCCCCACGAGGCCGGTGAGGCAGGCCGGGGGGAAGTCGCCGAGCTCCGGAACCTGATCGACCACCCCAAGGCGGTCGCGGTGGGAGAGACCGGGCTCGACCACTTCCGCGACTACGCGCCGCACGACCGCCAGCTCGACCTTTTCCACGCCCAGACCGAGCTCGCCGTCGAGGCGGGCAAGCCCATCGTCGTGCACACCCGCGCGGCGGAGGAGGACACACTCGCCGTCTTGACCGCGCTCCCGGAGAACGCCCGGATCGTCCTGCACTGCTTCTCGTCGCTTCGGCTCCTCGGTGCCGCGCTCGACCGGCGCTGGTTCGTGTCCTTCGCCGGCAACGTCACCTACCCGAAGGCGACCGAGCTCCGCACCGCGGCGGCGCGCGTCCCTGCCGACCGCATCCTGGCCGAGACGGACAGTCCGTACCTCTCGCCGCAGGCCGTTCGGGGACGTCGCAACGAGCCTGCCCATGTCATGCACACGCTGGCCGTGCTCGCAGAGGCGCGGGGCGAGAATCCCGAAGAGCTCGGCCGGAAGATCGACGCCAACGCAACCGCGGCCTTCAGCCTCCCATGAAGCTGCCCGTCGCGTCCAATCGGGAGCTCGGCCAGCACTTCCTGGTCGACGAGAACATCCTCGGCGTCGCGGGGCGGCTCGCCGAGCTCGGCCCCGACGACGTCGTCCTCGAGGTGGGCGCGGGCCTCGGAGTCCTCACGGTCTACCTCGCGGAGCGCCTGCGGCTCGTCCACGCCGTCGAGATCGACCGCGGGCTCGAGCCGCACCTCCGCGAGCGACTCGCCGGGCACGGCAACGTCGAGCTCTTCCTCGGCGACGCCCTGATGCTTCCGCTCGACGCGCTCGACCCACCCCCGAACAAGCTCGTCGCCAACCTGCCGTACCAGATCGCCACGCCGCTGATCGCGGAGAGCCTCGACGGTCTTCCCACGATCGGCCTCTGGTGCGTAATGGTGCAGCGAGAGGTGGCTGACCGGTTCTTCGCGGTCCCGGGGACGAAGAGCTACGGCGCCGTCTCGGTGCTTCTCCAGCTGACTGCCGAGCGCACCGGCTTCCATCCCGTCGCGCGCACGGTCTTCCGCCCGCCGCCGAACGTCGACTCGGCGCTCGTCGCATTCCGGCGAACGCGCACCTGGGGCCCGGAGTTCCAGCACCTGAAGGAGGTCGTCCAGGGTGCGTTCGCCCACCGGAGGAAGACCCTGGTGAACTCCGTCGAGCTTGCGCGCGGCGGCCGGTGCGACGCAGAGGGCGCGGTCGCGAAGCTCGGCCTGCCCGCAAACGTCCGCGCCGAGGCGCTCGCGCCCACGCAGTTCCTCGAGCTCGCGGAGCTCCTGCCGTGAACCGTCTTCCCGCGGCCGCGAAGATCAACCTCGCGCTGCTCGTCGGCCCCACGCGTGAGGACGGTCTGCACGAGATCGTCACCGTCATGCAGCGGATCGATCTCTGCGACACAGTCGAGATCGAGCCCGCCGAGAGCTTGGCCGTCGACGGGTTTCGGAAGGACACGATTGTGCGCACGGCGCTCGAGCAGCTCGCGGCGGCGGCCGCAGCCGAGCCGCGCTGGCGCGCGAAGATCCGCAAGCGAATCCCGCTCACTGCCGGGCTCGGCGGCGGGAGCGCCGACGCGGCCGCCGCGCTCGTGCTCGCCAACCCGCTCCTCGACGAGCCCCTTTCGGCCGCTCGCCTCGCCGAGCTCGCCGCCGACATCGGGGCCGACGTCCCCTTCTTCCTGGAGCCTGGCCCGAAGCTCGCGGAGGGAGCCGGTGAGCGGCTCACGGAGCTCGAACTGCCACAGGACTTCTGGGTGGTTCTCGCGCTTCCGCGGCGCTCGGCCAAGACCTCGACCGCGGACGTCTACGCCCGCTTCGACGCGACCGGAGCGGCCGCAGGATTCGAAGAGCGGCGCTCGGCTCTCGCCGAAGCACTCGCCTCCGTGCGCCGCCCGCGCGACTTCGCCGCCTTTCCCTCCAACGACCTCGTCGCTGCAGCGGGCAGGCCGCGCACGGTCGACAACCTCCTCGACAACGGCGCCTTCCGCGCCGACGTCAGCGGCGCCGGCCCGGCCGTCTACGGGCTCTTCCACCACCTCGCGGACGCGAAGCGCGCCGCGCGCGGCCTCCGAGTCTCCGCGCGGACCTGGGTGGTTGCCCCCGTCTGGTAGCGTCGCGCCGCCATGGACGAACCCCGCACGATCGAGCATCGCGAGAGCAGCTCGGCCCGCTGGCTCAGGGATCGCCGCCTCCGCATCGCGCTGCTGATCGCCTTTGTCGAGAGCCTGATCGTCCTCTTCAGCGACCATGGCTGGCGCTACGTGATCATCGCAGCGGTTCTGGCCGTCCTCGCCTACTGGTTCGTCGGCCGGCGCAAGCACGGCACGATCTACGAGATCACGTGGATCGCCGCTACCTCGCAGCTCCTTGCGGTGCTCGTCCCCGTGCTCTGGGTGCTCGTGAAGACGCTCGCGCTGATCGTCCTCATCGGCCTCGCCGTCTTCCTGCTGGCCGCGCTGCTCCTCGACCGGAAAGTAGAGTGAGCCGCGATCCGGTGGGGCGTAGCCAAGTGGTAAGGCAGCGGGTTTTGGTCCCGTGACCGGAGGTTCGAATCCTCCCGCCCCAGCCATAACGTCGCTCCCATGACCCCCTTCCTCGCGGCAGTCGTGATGGCGGCAGGGCTGGGAACGCGCATGCGCTCCGACCGCCCGAAGCACCTGCACCCGCTGCTCGGCCGGCGGCTGCTCGACTGGTCGATCGAGCCCGTCCTGGCTCTTGAGCCGGACCCGCTCGTGGTCGTCTGCTCGCCGGCGACGAAGGAGGAGCTCGAGGGCACGCTTCCGCCCGGCGCGACCCTCGCCGTCCAGCAGGAGCCGCGTGGCACCGGCGATGCGGTCGCCGCGGCGCGCCCGGCGCTCGAAGGCTTCGAGGGAGACGTTTTCGTGCTCGACGGCGCCGCGCCGCTTCTCACCACCGAGCTCCTCTCGGCGCTCCTCGACGAGCACCGCCGCGGCGAGGCCGCGATCACCGTGCTCTCCATCGAGCCCGACGAGCCGCTTCCGTACGGCCGCATCCTCCGCGACGACGACGGATCCCTCCACGCGATCGTGGAGGAGAAGGACGCCTCGGCCGAGGAGCGGGCGATCCGCGAGCTGAACACCTCCATCTACGTCTTCCGGGCGGCCGACCTCTGGCCGGCTCTCGAGGCGCTCGATCCCGCCAACGCCCAGGGCGAGCTCTACCTCACCGATGCGGTGCGCAATCTCGTCGAAGCCGGGCGGAGCGCAGCCGTTTATTGTGCTCCTGTGGCCGACATGGGTCTCGGCGTGAACACGCGGGCCGAGCTGGCGGAGGCCGCCGCCGAGCTCCGCCGCCGAATTGTCGAGGAGCACATGGCCGCCGGAGTGGCGGTCACGGACCCGGCAACCACGTGGATCGACCCCGATGTCGTCATCGAGGCAGAGGCGGTGATCGAGCCCTTCGCGGTCCTCCGCGGGAAGACGGTCGTCCGCTCCGGTGCCGTGATCGGACCGCATGCGGTCGTGGAGGATTACGAAGTCGGCTCAGGGCAGGTCGTCCCGCCGTTCACACATGTCCGCGCGGACGGTGCCGAAGCGTGACTCCGGGGTACGTCCAGCCGTGCAGGAACAATGTCTCAGTTGCGCGAGTGGAGATTGACCGCGATGCTTTGTGTGGCGTCGCGGGGTTGATCGACCAGGAAGGCAACGGTGGAAAGCGGAACGACTGAGCTGACCAGGCTGCCGGGCCTCGAAGTGCCCGAGGCGCCGGTTCCCCAGGCGAGTGGGGAGCGCGGCCGCTGGATCGAGCGCGGCCCCTCCGGAAAGCTCATGCTGTTCTCGGGCCGCTCGAACCCCGAGCTCTCGGAGCGAATCGCGGAGATACTCGACATCTCCCTCGGCGAGGTCGAGCTCGAGACCTTCGCGAACGGCGAGACCTACTGCCGCTACTGCGAGTCCATCCGGGGCGCCGACGTGTTCCTCGTCCAGTCGTGTCACGGGCGCCACACGAACGACCACCTGATGGAGCTCATGATCATGATCCAGGCCGCCAAGCTCGCCTCGGCGAACCGGATCACCGCGGTCATGCCCTGGTATCCCTACTCGCGGCAGGACAAGAAGTCGGCCCCACGAGAGCCCATCACCGCGAAGCTCGTCGCCGACATGCTCGTCGCGGCTGGCGTCGACCGCATCCTCACGATGGATCTCCACGCTGGCCAGATCCAGGGCTTCGTCTCCCTCCCGGTCGACCACATGACCGCCCTCCCGCTCTTCGCCCAGTACTACCGCGACAAGGGCCTGCACGGGGACGGCGTCGTCGCGGTCTCGCCGGATCCAGGCCGCGCGAAGATGGCGCGCAAGTTCGGGGAGATGCTCGAGGCCGACCTCGCGATCATGAACAAGACGCGCCCGGCCCGAGACTCGGCCGCGGTCACCGAGGTGATCGGCCGCGTCAAGGGCAAGGTCGCGATCATGACCGACGACATCATCGTCACCGGCGGGACGCTCATCGCCGGCGCGCAGGCCCTTAAGGACGCGGGTGCGACCGAGGTTTACGCGTGCGCCACGCACGCGCTCATCCCCGAGAGCGCGTTCGAGAAGCTCGGGCAAAGCCAGCTCCGGGAGATCGCCGTCACGGACACGGTGCCGGTGAACCCGCTTCTGCGGCCAGACAACTTCCCCGAGCCGCTCACCGTCTCGATCCTCCTCGCGGACACGATCAAGAACGTCTTCTCGGACGAGTCCGTCTCGGCGATCTTCGCCGGCGAGAACCAGCTCTTCTAGCCCGGCATGAAGGGTTGCGAACCCCTTGGCTGGCCGATGTGGGTCGGCGTGGTCGTGGACGACCTGGAGCGGCAGAGAAGGTTCTGGGGAGATCTGCTCGGAGTGCCCGAGGCCGGGTCCGCGCCCGACTACGTCCAGTTCGAAATGGGCGGCGGAAGGATCTTCGAGCTCGTCCAGCGCTCGGAGCTAGCGCAGTACGACGGCCTACGCTTTCAGGTCGGGTTCGCCGTCGACGACATCGAGGATGCGCGGGGCAGGCTGATCGAGGCGGGGGTGGAGCCTCTCACGGAGATCGAGGGCGAGGAGTCCAGGTGGGCGTACTTCCGTGACCCGGAAGGAAACGTCTTCGAAATCACGCAGAGGGCGGGCGGCGCCTAGCCGCCTTCGTCGTCGATGCCGTCGGGCAGCTGGATCCAAGAGTGCCGGCGCGATTCGTACACGGAAACTTTGGGCGCGGGAAAGGCCGGGTCCGCAAAGCCACCGACGGGGATCGCCACGACGTCGGGCTGCGAACCGAGCATGTAGAAGACGGTCGACCCGCACTCAGGGCAGAAGCTGAGCCGCCGCTCCTCGCCGTCGTCGTCGGCGTAGCGGACGTACTCCTTGTATTCGCCCTCGCTGCGGAACCCCTCGATCGGAAAGCGCGCCTGGTAGCCGAATGCGCTCCCAGTGCGCCTCTTGCATGCAAGGCAGTGGCAGATCGAGATGCGAACCGCCTCGCCTTCCACCGTGGCGCGCAGCTGTCCGCAGCTGCACGTGGCCTGTCGAGTCATTGCGTCGATCCTAGCCAGCCGGAGAAGAGAGAGGCCCCGCTGGCGCGGGGCCTCCGTTGGACCAGGTCAGGCTTCGACTAGCCGCCGAAGCAGACCTCGAGCGAGTCGATCCCCTTGCCGTCGCAGTTGTGCTGCGAGCCGTCTTCGCGGGCCGGCGGAAGCACTCCGCCCGGCGCGTGGATGAACGTCGAGGTCGAGATGGTGCCGTCGGTGAGCGCGACGAACGCGCCGTGCGGCTTCTCATCGGTGCCCGGGTTGTTCTTCAAAGGCGTGAACTCGTCGGTGTTGATGTTCACGATTCCTACCGCGCCCGCGGTCGGCGGCTTCTTCGCCACCGTGCAGTCGAACGCGAACGCCGGAACAGCGATGGTGAGCGCGAACGCACTCGCGAGCAGCAACGCTGCCAGCTTCCTTCTCATTGGTGGTTCCCCTTCCGCAGTTGATGTACGGCCGGGAGGCTACCGAACTCGCTCGAGTCGCTGGTCCGCGGGATTCGAGCACGGGTCCCCTGCGGAAGCCAAGATGCCGTCGGTACACTTCTCCGCCGGAAATGGCAGGAGAGCGAGTCAGGCTGCAGGTGCAGGCGAGGGATTCCCGCGGAAGCGCGGAGTCGCGTCGCCTGCGCGAGCAAGGTCTCATCCCGGGCGTTCTCTACGGCAACGGGGACACGGCGCATCCGTTCTGCATCGAGGAGCGTGAGCTCCGCAAGGCACTGACCGGGGACCACGGCCTGCACGCCATCCTGGACGTCATCCTCGAGGGCCAGCAGAAGGCCCACCACGCGGTGGTCAAGGACTACCAGCTCGATCCCACGCGGGCCCGACTGCTCCACATCGATCTCCACGAGGTGCGGCTCGACCAGGCGATTCAGACGAACGTCGTCGTCGAGCTCACCGGCGAGGCTGCCGGCCAGAAGGAAGGCGGCGTGCTCAGCCAGATCAACCGCGAGGTGCGTGTTGAGGCGCTCCCGATGGAGGTGCCCGACCACCTCGAGCTGGACGTTTCCGCGATGGTCATCGGCGACAGCCTGCGGCTTTCCGACCTGCGGGTGCCCGAGGGTGTGAAGCTCCTCGACGATCCCGAGACCGTGCTCGCGACGGTCAGCCCGCCGACCAAGGAGCCGGAGCCCGAGGAAGTCGAGCCCGAGGAAGGCGAGGAGATCGAGGGCGAGGAGGGCGAAGAGGGCGCCGAGGGCGAGGGCGAGGCGGCTGCCGAGGGCGGCGAGCCGGAGGCGGAAGCCGCCGGCGAAGAGCAGAACGCCGAGGGTTAGCCCATGCGGCTGTTTCGTCGGGGCGACCAGGCCTCGACAATCGACCTTCTGGTCGTCGGGCTCGGCAATCCGGGGCGCGAGTACGCGTCGACGCGCCACAACGTCGGCTTCATGGTCGCCGACGAGCTGGCGAGGCGGCACGATGGTTCGTGGCGCTCGAAGTTCTCCGGCGAGGTCGCGGACGTTCGTCTCGACGGCGCGCGCCTCACGCTGCTGAAGCCGCAGACGTACATGAACGAGTCGGGGCGGTCGGCTTCTGCCGCGGCGAAGTTCTACAAGGTGGACCCCGCGAATCTGCTGGCCGTCCATGACGAGGTCGATCTCGATCTGGGGCGGATGCAGGCACGGCTCGGAGGCGGGCTGGCCGGGCACAACGGGTTGCGCTCCTTGGCCTCGGCACTACGGACGCCGGAGTTCCTCCGGCTGCGGATCGGCGTGGGGCGGCCGGAGCGCGGCGATCCGCGGCCCGTTTCCGACTGGGTGCTCTCGCCGTTCGAGACGGATGTCGACGTGGGGGCGTTGGTGGCGCGCGCGGCCGACGCGGTCGAGACACTGGTGCGCGAGGGGCTCGAAGAGACGCAGCAGCGCTTCAACGAGCGCTGATCGCCTTTCGGCGCATTTCACGCACCGCGTGTGCGAGTTTTCGGGCTACGCTCGAAAGCGGGTGGAGGTGTGGGGTGGCCCCGGGGGCTAGGCCCTCAAAACCCTTCCGGCAGGTGCGCTTCATCCACGCGCACCCGCACGTACGGACCCACACCGGTGCGCCCGTACTCGACCCGCCACGCGTTGACCGGCACCCCCGCCAGCGCCTCTGCATGCTTCGCCCGCCAGTCCTCGAACCGCGCCACCGCATCCGGCGGCTCGAACGACGCCACCAGCTTTGGTCGGAACCCGATCGGTAGCAGCTCTCCGGCCACGGGTAGACCCTAACGCGGCGGCTACGATGACCCCGCGGAACCGCGGGTTCCGTCGCTCGTCATGGACCAACCGGCACTCAACACCCTCGCCCGCGAGCTCGCCGAGAGCGAGCGTCTTCGCGAGTTCGTCGCGGCGCCCGCCCCTGCCCGCGTCTCCGAGCCGCTCGTGCCGCTTTTTCTCGCCGCCGTCTTCCTCGAGCGCGGCGGGCCGCTCGTCGTGGTCTTCCCGGACGACGCCGAGGCGCGCGACGCGGCCGAGGCGGCGGGCTGGTTCCTCGGCGAGGAAAACGTGGGGCTCTTCGCCTCCCGCGGTGTCCGCTGGGGAAGCGGGCTCGAGCCGCCGCCCCACCTGGTCGGCGAGCGCGCCCGCGCCCTCGAGATCCTCGATGGGGGTGGCCTCGTGTGCGCGTCGGCGATCGGCGCGGCTGAGGGCGTCCCGCCGAAACACACCCGACCGGAGACCATCCGCCTGCGGGTAGGCGACTCGCCGGGCAGCGAGGAGCTGGTCGAGCAACTCGCGCTCGCGGGCTACGAGCGTGTGGAGCAGGCCCAGGAGCGCGGACAGTTCGCCGTCCGCGGTGGGATCGTCGACGTCTACCCGTCGACCGGGCGCGAGCCGGTCCGCCTCGAGCTCTTCGGCGACGAGATCGAATCGCTCCGCGCGTACTCCGCATTCACCCAGCGCACGCTGCACCCGCTCGACGAGGCGCTGATCCAGCCCGCGGCCGAGCGCCGCTCGGATCTCGTGGAACCTTGGCTCGAGGACGAGCCCCCGCCTCCGCCGGACGACCTCGTCGCTCCGCTTCGCGCACCCGATCTCGTCTGGCAGGCGGACGACGCTCGCCGCGCGGTTCAGGAGGAGCTCGGGGCGCAGCTCGGGCTCGGCGAGGCGATCGAGCTGAGCCAGCTCCCGGCCGGCCAGCGCTACTCCTTCGAGGCGCAAAGACCGGCCGTCGCGGCGAGGGGCCTGTCGGAGGCCGAGCGGGACCTGCTCGCCTTCGTGCGTGGCGGCAACCGCGTCGTCGTCACGTTCGCGCACCGCGGTGAAGCGCTCCGCACCAAGGGCCTTTTGCGCCGGATCGAGCCGGAAGTCCTCGAGCCGGGAGACCAGCTGCCCGATGAGGAGGGCCTCTTCTTCGCCGTCGCACCGGCGCGGCGCGGGTTCGTCCTCCGCGACCTCGGGCTCGTCCTTCTCCCTGACACGCAGATCTTCCGCAAGCGGCCGCCGCGCGCCGACGCGCGCATCGGCCGCGCGCTGCAGAGCTTCGCCGACCTGCGCACCGGCGACTTCGTCGTCCACGAGGACCACGGCGTCGGGAAGCTCCTTGGCTTCGAGACGAAGACTGTTGCCGGCGTCACGCGCGACTACCTCTTCCTCGGCTTCAAGGGCGACGACCGCCTCTACGTGCCGCACGAGCAGATCGGCAAGGTGTCACGCTACGTCGGCGCCGACGGCCACGCACCGGCGCTCTCCAAGCTCGGCGGCAAGGCGTGGGACAACATCAAGAGCCGCGCGCGGGCGGGTGCGCATGAGCTCGCCGGCGAGCTGATCGCCCTGTACGCGCAGCGCCAGCGCGCCGAGGGCACGGCCTTCCCGACCGACAGCGAGCTCGTCGAGCAACTCGAGGCGAGTTTCCCGTTCGAGGAGACACCGGACCAGCTGACCGCGATCGAAGCGGTGAAAGAGGACCTCGAGGCGCCACGGCCGATGGACCGCCTCGTCTGCGGCGACGTCGGCTTCGGGAAGACGGAGGTGGCGGTCCGCGCAGCCTTCGTCGCCGCGGCCAACGGGCGCCAGACGCTCCTGCTCGCTCCGACGACGATCCTCGCCCAGCAGCACTGGAACACCTTCCGCGAGCGCTATCGCGACTTCCCCGTCGCAGTCGAGCTGGTGTCGCGCTTCCGCAAGCCGGCGGACGTGAAGAAGGTGCTGGCCGCCTACCGCGAGGGCAAGGTGGACGTCCTGATCGGTACGCATCGGGTCCTCTCCCGCGACGTCGTCCCGAAGGACCTCGGCCTCGTGATCGTGGACGAGGAGCAGCGCTTCGGAGTCGCGCAGAAGGAGCTTCTGCGCCAGCTGCGGCTCGAGGTCGACGTGCTCTCGCTCTCCGCGACGCCGATCCCGCGCACGCTGCACATGTCGCTCGCCGGCCTGCGCGACATCAGCGTCATCGAGACGCCGCCGCAGGGCCGCCGCCCGATCCGCACGCACGTCGGCGAGTACGACGAGGATTTGCTCGTCCTCGCGCTGACGCGCGAGGCCGAGCGGGAAGGCCAGTCCTTCTATCTCCACAACCGGGTCGACACGATTGAGGAGGCTGCCGATCACATCCGGCAGCTCGTTCCCGACCTCCGTGTGATCGTGGCGCACGGGCAGATGCCGGAGCGGGAGCTCGAGCAGCACATGCTCTCGTTCCTCGCGGGCGACGCGGACGTGCTCGTCTCGACGACGATCATCGAGTCGGGCCTCGACATCCCGCAGGCAAACACGCTGATCGTCGAGCGGGCGGATGCCCTCGGGCTTGCCCAGCTCTACCAGATCCGCGGGCGCGTCGGCCGTAGCGACGTGACGGCGCACGCGTACCTCTTCTATCCGGACGGGCAGGAGCTCACCGCCGAGGCGCGGGCGCGGCTCGCCACCCTCGCCGACCACACCGAGCTCGGCGCAGGCTTCGCGATCGCCATGCGCGACCTCGAGATCCGCGGGGCGGGCGACCTCCTCGGGGCCGAGCAGTCTGGCCACGTGGCCGCGATCGGCTTCGAGCTCTACGTCGAGCTCCTCGCCGAGGCGGTCGCCGAGCTGTCAGGAACGCGGCGCGCCGCCGGTCGCCCGGTGCGCGTCGAGGCGCAGGTGGACGCCTACGTGCCGGCTGACTACATCCCGGGCGAGGCGCAGAAGATCGATCTGCACCGCAGGCTCGCCCTCGCCGAGTCCGAGGACGAGCTGCGGGAGCTCCGCGCCGCCGCGGAGGACCGGTTCGGCCCGGTGCCTGAGCCGGTGGAGCACCTGTTCGACATCCAGGAGGCGAAGCTGAAGCTCGCGCGCCTCGGCGCCGACTACCTCGTCTTTCGCTCCGGCCGCGCCGTCGTCGGGCCGCTCGTGCTCGGCTCGGCAGAGCTGCGCGGACTGCGCGCGCTCGTCGACACCGCGGTCTACTCGAGCGCCCAGAGCGAGGTCACCCTGAGGGGGGACGGGTTCAAGTCAGCGCTCCGGCTGGTCGATGCTATCCTCGATTTGCGGTTGGCCGCCTAGGCCTTTCTTCCGATGTCCTCTCACATCCGTCGCAACATCTCCCTGCTTCTGCTCGCGCTGATCGCGGTGCTGGCTGTCGCTGCGTGCGGCGGCGGAGGCTCGAGCTCGGCCGACGTCCCCGAGGGCGCGATCGCCGTCGTCGGCGACAAGACGGTCACGAAGGAAGAGTTCGATGCGCTCATCGAGCAGCAGAAGAAGTCCGCCGAGGCGCAGAAGCAGGACTTCCCCGAGGTGGGCACGCCCGAATACGAGGCGGTGAAGGCGACCGTCGTGAAGGGTCTCGTCGAGCAGAAGGAATGGGAGCTCGAGGGCGAGGCGATGGGCATCAAGGTGACCGACCAGGAGATCGAGACCGAGCTCGACAAGCTCAAGCAGCAGTACTTCCAGGGCGACCAGCAGAAGTACGAGGCCGAGCTGGCGAAGCAGGGCCTCACCGATGCGCAGGTGCGCGACGAGCTTCGCACCCGCGTCCTCACGAACAAGATCTACGAGGCGGTGACGAAGAACGTCACGGTCACGGACGCCGACATCAAGGCGTACTACGACAAGAACCCGAGCCAGTACCAGCAGCCGGCCTCGCGCGAGGTGCGCCACATCCTCGTGAAGAGCGAGGCGAAGGCGCAGCAGCTCCACGACCAGATCCAGGCGGGCGCGGACTTCGCGAAGCTCGCGAAGAAGTACACGCAGGACGAGGCGTCGAAGGCCGACGGCGGCAAGTTCACCGCCTTCAAGGGCCGCACGGTCCAGCCGTTCGACGACTTCGTCTTCTCGGCGAAGACGGGTGAGCTGTCCGACCCGATCAAGACGGAGTTCGGCTGGCACATCATCGAGGTGCTCTCCGCCGTCAAGCCGGCGACGACGACGCCGCTCGACCAGGTGAAGGACTCCATCAAGACGACCGTCTTGCAGACGAAGCAGAACGCGGCGATGAAGACCTGGATCGCGAACCTCCAGTCGAAGTACGCCGACGACATCTCGTACGCTCCGGGCTATGCCCCCGCGAGCACCGGAACCGACACCAGCGGCGGAACGACCACGGCCACCGGCTAACGTGCCGGACCGCGGCGAGCTCGCGTCCGCCCTCGTCGACCTCCAGGAGCTGGCGGAGCGCCTGCGCCGCGACTGTCCGTGGGACCGGGCCCAGACCGCGGAGACGATCGTCCCGCACACCGTCGAGGAGGCCTACGAGGTGGCCGACGCAGCCATGGCGGCCGATGACGCCAAGCTCGTGGACGAGCTCGGCGACCTTCTCTTCCAGACGTTCTTCCTCGCGCTGCTCCTCGAGGAGCGCGGCGCGGGCGACCTCGCCGCCGTCGCGCGCGCGATCCGCGACAAGCTCGTCCGTCGGCATCCCCACGTCTTCGGCGACGGCACCGCCGACACTCCGGGCGCCGTCAAGCAGCGCTGGGAGGAGCTGAAGACCGAGCAGGAAGGGCGGGAGGGGATCTTCCACCACGTGCCCGAGACGCTTCCGTCGCTCCTCTACGCACAGAAGGTGCAGCGGCGCGCGGCGACGATCGGCTTCGAGTACCCGGACCTCGCCGGAGCGTCGGGAGACCTCGACGACGAGGTCGAGGAGCTGCGGGCAGAGCCGAGCGGAAGCGAGCTCGGCGACGTCCTCTTCGCCGCGGTCAACGTCGCCCGCCATCTCGGCGTCGACCCCGAGCTCGAGCTCCGCCAGGCGAGCCGCCGCTTCGTCGAGCGGGTCGAGCGCGCCGCTGAGCTCGCGGCCGCCGAGGGCAAGGACTTCGCGGGACTCGATCTCGCGGAGCAGGACCGCTACTACGACCTCGCCAAGGCCGGCTCGTGAGCGCAATCACACGCGTTCACGGGCGGCAGATCCTCGATTCGCGGGGGAACCCGACGGTCGAGGTCGACGTCGAGCTCGACTCGGGCGCCTTCGGGCGCGCGATCGTTCCTTCCGGCGCCTCGACCGGGAAGTTCGAGGCGGTCGAGCTCCGTGACGGCGGCGGGCCCTGGCTCGGCAAGGGCGTGACGAACGCCGTCGCGAACGTGAACGGCGAGCTTGCCTCGACGCTCCAGGGCATGGACGCCTCCGACCAGGCGGCCGTCGACTCGGCGCTCATCGATGCGGACGGGACGGCGAACAAGGGACGGCTCGGCGCCAACGCGATCCTCGGGTGCTCGCTCGCCGCGGCCAAGGCGGCCGCAGCGGATGCCGGCAAGCCGCTCTACGCGTGGATCGGCGGCGACGAGGCGCACGTCCTTCCGGTACCGATGATGAACGTCGTCAACGGCGGCGCGCACGCGCAGAACTCCATCGACCTGCAGGAGTTCATGATCGTGCCGGCGGGCGCGGACACGTTCGCCGAGGGCCTCCGCGTCGGCGTCGAGGTCTTCCAGACGCTGAAGGCGCTGCTGCACGAGCGCGGCCTGCCCACAGCCGTCGGCGACGAAGGCGGCTTCGCACCCGACCTCCCGGAGAGCGAGGAGGCGATCCGGGTGATCATGGAAGCGGCTGAGCGCGCGGGCCACGCCGACCGGATCGCGATCGCCCTCGACCCGGCGGCGAGCGAGATCTGGCGCGACGGCGCCTACCGCTTCGAGGGCCGCGTCGCGAGCCCCGACGAGCTGATCGACTACTGGGAGGGCCTCTGCGACCGCTACCCGATCGTGTCCCTCGAGGACGCGATGGCCGAGAACGAGTGGGCTGCCTGGCGATCGCTGACCGAGCGGCTCGGCGACCGAGTGCAGCTCGTCGGCGACGACCTCTTCGTGACGAATGTGGATCGATTGCGCGAGGGAATCGACGAGGGCGTCGCAAACGCGATCCTCCTCAAGGTGAATCAGATCGGGACGCTGACCGAGACGCTCGAGGCGATCGAGCTCGCGCGTTCGGCCGGCTACGGAACCGTGATCTCGCACCGCTCGGGTGAGACCGAGGACACGACGATCTCCGACCTCGCCGTCGCCACGGGAGCGGGGCAGGCGAAGATCGGCGCGCCGTCCCGGACAGACCGGGTGGCGAAGTACAACCAGCTTCTGCGGATCGAGGAAGAGCTGGGGCCGAAGGCGTCCTATCCCGGCTGGGCCGCCTTCCCGCGCTCCGGGCGCTGACGGGAACCTCCCCCGCAGGCGCTAACGTGGAGGCGTGACGCTCGGACGGCGCCGCACGAAGATCGTCTGCACGATCGGCCCAGCCTCCTCGTCCCGGGAGATGCTCGACAAGCTCGTCGAGGCCGGGATGGATGCCGCGCGGCTCAACTTCTCGCACGGGTCCCATGAGGAGCACGCCGAGCGCGCGCGTGAGTTCCGCGAGGCGCAGGAGCGCGCCGGCCGGCCTCTCGCCCTCATCGCCGACCTGCAGGGGCCCAAGCTCCGGATCGGCGACCTTCCGGGGACGGTCACGCTCGCAAGCGGCGACGACGTCTTCCTCTCCGGTGACGGAACCGGGGAGCCCGGCGACCTGCCGGTCAGCCCGCCCGTCCTCGCCGAGGTGCTCGGGCCGGGCCAGGACGTCCTCATCGACGACGGGCTCGTCCACCTCCAGGTGGAGGAGGTCACGGCCGGGAGGGCACGCTGCAAGGTCGCGGTCGGCGGCCGCGTGGACTCGCACAAGGGCGTCAACGTCCCGGGCGCGACGATCCCGATCCCGTCGCTGACCGAGAAGGATCTCTCCGACCTCGAGTTCGCGCTCACGATCGGGGTCGACTACGTCGCGCTCTCCTTCGTGCGCTCGGCGGGGGACATCCGCGCGCTGCGCGAGCTCTTGCAGAGCGCGGGCTCGACGGCGCTCGTGATCGCGAAGATCGAGAAGGCGGAGGCACTCGAGGAGCTCGAGGCGATCATCGGCGCCTCCGACGCCGTCATGGTCGCGCGCGGGGATCTCGGCGTCGAGATCGGCCCGGCAGCGGTTCCGCTCGTCCAGAAGCGGATCATCCTGAACGCGCTCGAGCACGGGAAGCCGGCGATCACGGCCACGCAGATGCTCGAATCGATGATCCATCACGCCGACCCGACGCGCGCCGAGGCGAGCGATGTCGCCAACGCCGTGCTCGACGGCACCTCGGCGCTGATGCTCTCCGGAGAGACGGCCATCGGCGAGTTCCCGCTCGAGAGCGTCGTCTACATGGACAGAATCGCCTGCGCGGTGGAGCCGAGCGTGCAGCCGCGCCACGAGCTCGCGCGGGCGGGGAACGAGCCGTTCCCGACCGTGGGGGAAGCCATGTCCAACGCCGCCTGCGACATCGCCGAGGTGCTCGGAGCCACCTCGATCCTCGTCCCGACCTACAGCGGGAGAACCGCCTCGGCGGTCGCGCGCCACCGGCCGCAGCGGCCGATCATCGCCGCAACGCACAAGCGCTACGCTCTTCAGCAGCTCGCGCTGGAGTGGGGAGTCGTCCCGGCTGAGATCGAGGAGTGCGCCAACGTGGAGCACCTGTGGAGCCGAACCCTCGACGCCGCGCGCTCGACGGGGATCGTCTCGCCGGGCGACCGGGTGGTCATCACCGCCGGCACCGCCGTGAACGTGCCGGGAACGACGAACGTCATCAAGGTCGAGACCGCCTAGAGCGAGGCAGGAAGGCGCGGCGGGCGGTCGAATGTCGGCTGTCCATGGCTCGCCGCCGGCCTTCGCGCTCGAAGCTCGCCATTCGCTGGCTCGGCGCGGCGATCCTCGTCGCGATCGCCCTGTCGTACATCCACCCGCTCACCTCTTACCGGCACGCGCAGAAGGAGGTCGCGGAGCGGCAGGCGTCGATTGCTGCGCTCGAGCGAGGTAACCAGGAGCTGACCAAGAAGCTCTTGGATGCGGGCACGGACGAGTTCGTCGTCCGGGAGGCCAGGCGGCTCGGGCTCGTCCGGGAGGGCGAGCATCTCTTCATCGTGAAGGGCGTCGGGAGCCCGGAAGACAGGCCGGTACCATGATCTGGTGGACGACGCGCGAGTCGTCTCTTGGCAGCTCGGGAGACCTGCCCGTCCGTTTCGGGGGGTTGCGGTCCGCTGTGCGTACGGCTTTCCAGCGGTTACGGAACAGGCGCCCTTCGGAGCTGGCGGAGAGCCCTTCCCAACAACCTTCTATCTAACCTGCCCCTGGCTCGTTGCGGGGATCTCCCGCGTGGAGGCGGCCGGCGGGGTCGAACGCTACTCGCGCGCCGCGCAGGAAGACACGGAGCTGGGTGAGAGTCTCGCGCGCGCGGATGCCGAGCAGCGCAGGCTGCGCCCCGAGCTCCCCGTCGGGATCGCCGGAACGCGCAACCGAGAGAACCTCAAGTGCCTCCACGCGCACGCCGCCTTCGCGCTCGCCCGCCCCGGCTACGAGCTCGGCGAGCGAATCATCGGCGAGGTCGAGGAACGGTGGTGCCCCGACCGGCGTTGTGAGCGCGCCGTCGAAGGGTAACGTCCGCGCATGCCCAGCCTCGCGCTCGCCCGGCACCAGTGGGCGGAAGGAAAACGCCTGCTCGACGCCGCGGGCGACGACACCGCGCGGTCGCGCCACCTGCTCGTCCTCGTCGAGGCGGTGGAGGACGAGCTCGCCAGGAGGGTGGGCCAGACGTTCAGTCTGGCCGAGCTCGCGCAGGCCTACGGCGGTTCGGAGGACTGGGCGCGCGACGTGATCGTGGCCTCCATGCCTGCGCGCTCGCGGGCGGGCATCAAGGACACGGCTCTCGTGCTGGACGCCGCGTTCGCGCTCTACGCACAGGGCGCGAGCGATTACCGTCCCTGACGTGTCCGACCTCGATTCCACCGAACGCGCGCGCGAGCGCGAACGAGAGCGGGCGCGGGCCCGCCGCTCGCGCAATCGCGGCCGGGCGCTCGTCTGGCTGATACGGCTGGTCGTCGCGGCGGTCGTCTTTTTCGCGGGCCTCGCCGTCGGGCGGGCCCTCGAGAGCGGCGGCGAGAGCGCGCACACGAACACCACCGTCCGGACGCTCGAGGTCACGACCCTCACGCCGCAGGAAACCGTGACCGTCACGGTTTCGAGCCCTTGACATCGGGCGGAACAAGAGGCTTGGTATAGATTGCGCAAGCCTTTACATGGCCACTGAACGTAGAACCAGCCGGGGTGGGGGGAATCCTGGTGGTGGGGGCGCTGAATGGCTGACGCTTGGCCAGGCTGCCACCTATCTCGGCGTCGCCCAGAGCACGGTCCGCAAATGGTCGGACGGCGGACGCCTGTCGGCCTTCTACACGCCCGGAGGCCATCGCCGCTTTCGCCGCGCGGACCTCGATGCGTTTCTCGCCGGCTCGAGCGGGGGGACGACCGCGACTGCCGAGAGACCGCTCGTCCTCATCGTCGACGACGACGTGCAGCTGCGCGAGTTCGTGCGCGTCAACCTCGAGATGGACGGCTACGTCGTCCGCGAAGCCGGCAGCGCCGATGAGGGCCTCGCCGCGCTCGAGGCAGAGCCGCCCGACCTTGTCCTGCTCGACGTGATGATGCCCCAGGTGGACGGGTTCGAGATGCTGCGGAGGATGCAGGACCGGCATGGGGTTGGCTCCGTTCCCGTGATCATGTTCAGCGGCAAGGTGGACGAGGAGACCGCGAGCCGCGCGGCGCGGGAGGGTGCGCAGGCCTTCATCGGCAAGCCCTTCGACCCGCAGGCGCTGATCGAGTCCACCAAGCAGCTCCTGAGCCGGCGATAGACCACGACGTCTTCGTCTGGGTCGTCGAGCACCGGGTTGCGTGGCTCGACCCCCTCTTCGTCGCGCTGTCGGTCGTCGGCTACTTCGGCGCGATCTGGATCACGCTTGCAGTTGCGGTCGCTCTCTGCACGCGGCGCGGCGTCTCGTTCGCAGTCCTCCTGACGGCGTCGAGCGTCTGGACGGCCGACGTGCTCGCGCTGGCGGTCAAGGTGGGGGTGGATCGGCCGCGACCGGTGGCGACGATTCCGGAGGCCGACCCGCTCATGGCCGCAACCCGCTGGTCCTTTCCGTCCGGCCACGCGGCGACGGCCTTCGCCGGCGCCGTTGCGCTCACGTATCTGTGGCGAGCGGGCGCGCCGCTCTTCTTCCTCCTGGCCGTGGCGATCGCCTTCTCACGGATCTACGTCGGCGTGCACTATCCAGGCGACGTGCTCGCGGGCGCAGCGCTCGGAACCGTGGTCGGCCTCGCCTGGGTGGCCGGGCTCAGACTTCCTCGGCGGAGCGCAGAAGCCCGGCGGCGATCAGAAGGAGACCTGCCAGGAGGCTGATCCAGAGACCGATGCTCCGGCCCGCGGGCGAGAAGTCGTCCGGGATCGAGATCACCCGGATGAGCACGAAGATCGTGCCCAGAAGCCCGAGCCCCGCGATCACCATCCCGCCTGGCACGCTCGGCGGGAGCTCGACGCCGCTCGCGCGGAGCGCAAGGAAGGCGAGCACAGCGAGGCCCACGAAGAAGACGAGCTTGCCGAGTGCTCCTGTGTGCCAGCCCGTGATCGAGACCGTGAAGCCCACGTCGGCATCGAACGTGTACCAGCTCATGAACGTGCTCAGGGCGAGAACGAGCCCTCCCAGCCAGGCAAGGCCTTCGCCGGGGCTACGAAACTCCGCCGGGGGGAGCCCCATTCTCGGTCGAGGCTCCATCAAAGCCCGAAGACGTCCTGGACCTTCTCCCAGATCGACAGGGAGATGAAGAGCGTCAGGAGGACGAGGCCGAGGAGGAGGAAGAGGAAGCGGATCCCGGCGCGGTGCGTCTCGCGCTTGTGCTCGTCGCGGGCGCGCCTTTTCGCGCGCGCGTACGCAAGACCGCGCTCGACCGCGTATGGGTCGATCGGCGGGTCTTCTGCAGGTGGTCGTTGCGGGGCTGGGGACCCGATGGTCGGACGATGTTAACGCTCTTGGCCTGCTCCGCAACCGGTTCGGACGTGCCAAAGGCGCATAATGCTTTCGTGCGGGGGGTCGCATACGAACGTGAAGAAGCGTTGCTCGAGAGCGTCAGCCGGGCCGCCCGCGGGCTGCTCGACGACGGCTCCCTGCCAGAAGCGCTTGCTCTGTTAGCCGAGGCCGCCTCGGCCGCGACAGACAGCGACCTCGTGATCGTGCGCACGCTCTCCCGGGAGCACCACTGTCTCGTGGCGCGCGCCGTACGCGGCGAGTCTCCCGCCCTCGCGGCCGAGCTCGAAGGCTCGCGGCTGAGCTTGGAGGGGGTGGAGGCCGAGGAGATCAAGTCCTCCACGTCGAGCTCCGACCCGACGCTGCCGGACGCGATTCGGACCATCGCGGCCCGTGCCCGGGCGGAGACGATGAGCATCCATCCCGTGCGGGTCGGAGAGCGCATCGTCGCGACCCTGGAGCTCTACCGCACTTCCGATACCCCCTTCGAGGAGCGGGAGCAGATGCTCGGGCGCCTCGCTGCGGCGCACATTGGCATCGCGATCCGCCTCGAAGGCGCAGGGCAGGGAGACGGAAGCGCGAACCGGCCGGCCCTTCCGCTCGAGCTGCTCGGAGAAGCGCTCGTCGCCGGCGCGGACGAGGCCGAGACCGCGGAGCAGGTCGTTCGGCTCGCGACGCTCGCGACCAGCGCTGCCGGCGCAACGCTTTGGCGCGTCGAGGCCGACGCATCGCCCTCCTTTCTCGCGCGCCACGGGTTCAACGGCGACGCACCCGATCACGGGGAAGGCGAGGAGGACGTCCAGGCTGCGCTCGCCGACCGGCAGCGCGCGCTCGTCAGGCAGCGTCCGTGGGGAAACAACGGCTCCGGCGCGAGCATCGCGACGATCCCGCTGGGGGAGCCGCCGGTCGGTGCGCTCCAGCTCTACTTCCAGACCGAGCCCGGTGAGGACGAGCTCGCGCTCCTCCTCCCGTTCTCGGCCCGTGCGGCCCTGGCGCTCCGGAGAAGCCGCCGCGTCGGCCTGATCGCGACCGCCCTCCGGCGCTCCCAGACCATCATCGGCGTCGTCAGCCAGGCGATCGCCCAGCTCTCGCTCACGCACACGCTGGAGACCGCGGTCGAGCGTATCGGCGAGCTGACGGCGAGCGGCCACGTAGCCGTCTACCTACGCGAGGGGCGCCGGCTGACCGCCGCGGCCTCGCGGGGCCTCGAGGGCCCGCACACCGACCTCGCCGAGCGCCTCCTCGAGCTCGCACTGGGCCCGTTCCGCGGCCGCGGCTTCCTCTTCATCGAGGACATGGCCGGCGACCCGCGGCTGAAGGGGCTCGAGGAAGGCTGGGAGGCGAACGGAATTCGCCGCGCGCTGGTCGTCCCGCTGATCGTGCACGACGAGGTGATCGGCGCGCTCGCCGTGTACAAGTCGCGCCCGCGCCCCTACCGCGAGGGCGAGGAGAGCCTCCTGCTCGCGCTTTCGAGCCAGCTCGCGGTCGCGGTCGAGAACGCGCGACTGCACGAGCGCACGAAGGAGCTCGGTGAGGTGCTGGAGGCGACGCTCGACTCCGAGCGGCGCTCGAGCCGCCAGCTCCGGGGCCTCTACGAGATCTCGGCATCCTTCGCCGAGAGCCTCTCCCTGGACACCACGCTCGAGGCCGTCGCGAAGACGATGGTGCAGCTTTTCGACCTGGACGCGGCTGTCATCCGCATGCCCGGCGCCCGTGGCGAGGTGCTGGAGCCGAAGGCGATCCATGTGGGGGATCCCTCGCTGCGCGCGACGGTCGAGGGACTCCTCGCCCTTCCCCAGCCGATGGACGCGCCGCTCGCCCGGCGCCTGCTCCGGTCGGGCCGGCCGGTGCTCCTCCGGCCGGGGATGGCACACGGCAAGGACGCGCACAGGACGCTCGAGCCGTTTCTCGCCCAGGGAGGAAGCGCGGCGGTGCTGCCGCTCGCGACCCCCGGCGAGATCCTCGGCACGCTGACGCTTCTGTCCCTGGATCCGGCGCGGCCGATCGAGCGCGACACCGTCGACGTGGCGATGACGGTTGCCGCCCAGGCCGCCCTCGCAATCGACAACGCCCGCCTCTACCAGCAGCAGAAGGACTTCTCCGAGACGATGCAGCGCTCGCTCCTTCCGAGCGCGCTTCCCGAGGTCGGCGGGATCGAGGTCGGGCACGTCTACCAGTCGGCCGCGCGCGTGGACGTGGGCGGCGACGTCTACGACTTCCTCAGCCTCGACGACGGGCGGCTCGCCGTCATCCTCGGCGACGTGACCGGCAAGGGCATCCAGGCCGCGGCCGACATGGCCATGGCGAAGTTCAGTTTCCGCGCGCTCGCCCGCATGCATCCGGAGCCCGGGGACTTTCTCGCCGCCGTGAACGAGGTCGTTGTCGACGAGATCGAGACGGGCAAGTTCATCACGCTGATCTATGTGCTCTTCGACCCGGTGACGGGCGCCGTGGCCTCTGCCTGCGCCGGTCATCCGCCCGCGCGCGTCGTCTCCGCCGACGGGCAGGTCGGGGAGCTCGGAGGCCGCGGCCTCGCGCTCGGCATCGACTCCGACCAGACCTACGAAGCCGCGCGCGACGAGCTCGTGCCCGGGACGACAGTCGTTCTCTATACGGACGGAGTCATCGAGGCGCGGCGCGACGGCGAGCTGTACGGGGAGGAGCGGCTCGCCGACCTGCTCCACCGGCGCGCGGCTCTCGGGCCGCAGGAGCTCGCCGAGGCGGTGCTCGCGGACTGCAGGAGCTTCGCGGGCGGCGAGCTCTCCGACGACTGCGCCGTCGTGTGCCTCAGGCTGGTTCCCTGACAACCGCGGCGGTCCCTGTCGCCTCGGTGAGCCGGCGGCGACTCGGTGTCGTCGTCTTCACCGCGGGAGCCGGCACGCTGGCCACGGAGATCTCCGCGTCGCGCCTTCTGGCTCCCTACTTCGGGAGCTCGACGGTCGTCTGGGCGAACATCATCGGGCTCATCCTCATCTACCTCGCGCTCGGCTACTGGCTCGGCGGCAAGGTTGCCGACCGAAAGCCCGAGCCCCGCCTGCTCGGGTGGATCGTGCTCATCGCGGCCCTCGTCATCGCCGTTCTCCCCTTCATCGCGCGGCCGCTCCTGGACCTCACGGTCGAGGGCCTGGACACGATCAGCGTCGGCGCCGTCGTCGGCTCGTTCTTCGCCGCCCTCCTTCTCTTCGCGGTGCCGGTGACGCTCCTCGGGGCGGTGTCGCCCTTTTCCGTGCGCCTCGCCCTCGACGACGTGGCGCAGGCGGGCGCGGTCGCGGGCCGGCTCTATGCGCTCTCCACGCTCGGGAGCATTGTCGGAACCTTCGTCTCGGCCCTCATCACCATCCCTCTCATCGGCACGCAGCGGACGATGCTCGGCGCCGCGGCTCTCCTCGCCCTCGGGGCGGCGCTCATCCTCGGCAGCCGCTGGCAGATCCTCACCGTGGGCATGGCGGCGCTGCTCTTCGTCCCCGCCGAGACGATCAAGGCGACCTCGGGGCTCGTCTACGAGACCGAGTCGGCGTACCAGTACATCCAGGTGCTGCAGCGGCCCGACGGCTCGCGCGTCCTTCGTCTCAACGAGGGCATCGTCAACCACTCGGTCTGGCGCGCGGACACGGTTCTCACCGGCGGCGAGTGGGACATGTTCCTCGTCGTCCCCCCGCTTCTCGACCGGCCGCCGAAGAGCATGCTCGTGATCGGGAACGCCGGCGGGACGACGGCGCGCGCATTCGGCGAGCTCAATCCCGACGTCGAGATCGACGGCGTCGAGATCGACCCCAAGGTGACCGAGGTCGGGCGCCGCTACTTCGGCCTCGGGGACAACCCGCGGCTCCACGTCGTGACCGCCGACGGGCGCCCGTACCTCGCCCACACCAACAAGCGCTACGACATCATCGCCGTCGACGCCTACCACCAGCCGTACATCCCGTTCTACCTGGCCACCGAGGAGTTCTTCCGGCTCGTGCGGAAGCATCTGGCGCCCGGCGGGGCAGTGGCGCTCAACGTCGCGACTGTCCCCGGCGACCAGCGGCTCTCGGATGCACTCGGCACAACGATGCTCACTGAGTTCCCCTCGGTCTGGCGCTGGCGCGCGCTCGAGTTCAACCAGCTCCTGCTCGGCTTTCCGCAGCACGTCACGCAGGCCGAGCTCGAAGGCCGCGTCGCGCGGATCAGCGCTCCGGCCGAGTCGCTCGTGCCCGAGTTCCGCGCCCGGCTCGCACCGATGAGCCCGGTCGGCGACCCGCTCACCGACGACCGCGCGCCGGTGGAATGGCTCACCGACCGGATGATCCTGGGCTATGCCGCCCACGGCGGGGAGCTGGAGCAGGATCTGCTCCCGACCGCACCTGACCGGTGAACCTGCTGGACAAGCCGGGCGGCTACTGGAAGGTCGCCCATCGTGGGGCCTCGGCGCTCGCGCCCGAGAACTCGATCGCGGCGCTCGAGGCTGCGTGCGGCACGAGTGTCGACATGGTCGAGCTCGACGTCGTCGTTGCGGACGGTGAGCTTCGCGTGGCTCATTCGCTCGCCCAGCTCGTGGCCGACAGTCCGCGGCTCGACGAGGCGCTCGCCACCTTTTCGGCCCGGGCGCGTCCCGAGGTCGTGCTCGATCTCGACGTGAAGGATCGGGGGTGCGAAGGCGTCTTACTGGACAGGATGCGCGCTCACGGACTCGTCAACAGGACTCTGATCACGTCGTTCCATCCGCAAGTGCTCTGCTCGGTGGGAAGGCTCGAGCCCGCGGTCGCCACCGGCCTCGCGTACCCGAACGACCGCTACGGCCTGAGCGAACGGCGTCCGTTCGAGCTCTTCGTGAGCCCCGGCCTGAAGATGTTGAGCGCGGCGCTGCCGGCGCGCATCGGCAGGATGCTCGCCTCCGCAGGTGCCGAGGCCGCCATGCTCCACCACGCGCTCGTCACGCCGCGCCTCGTCGCGCGCTGCCGTGCGGCGGGGGCGGCGGTGTTCGCCTGGACGGTGGAGACCCGTGACGACCTCCAGCGCGTGCTCGCGGCAGGAGCAGACGGTGTGATCGCGAATGACCCCAACCTGTTCGATGAATAGGATTGAGCGCACAGTGCGCAGGGTCGTCATCGCCGGTTTCGTGGTCGGAGTCTTGGTCGCCGCGGCTCCCGCGTTCGCGCAAGAGCCGCCGCCGCCGACGATCCAGACGGGCGTGACGATTCAGGGAACCGATGTCGGCGGCATGACCGCCGACGAGGCGACCGCCGCTGTCCGTGCCGCCGTGCGGACTCCGTTCGCGCTCGCCTTCAGGGCGAGGACGCTCTCCGCCACACCGTGGCAGGTCGGCGCCCGCAGCCGCGTCGCCCTTGCCGTGCAAAACGCGCTCGTAGCTCCTGCCGACACGGAGGTGCCGCTCCGCGTCTCCGTCGATTTCGGACAGCTCCGCCATTACGTCAAGAAGCTGGACGGGCTGCTCTCCCGTGAGCCGCGGGATGCCAGAGTCCGCCTCAGCAACTTGCGCCCCCATTTCACCAAGTCTCGCAAGGGCTTCGACATCCTCCGGCGTCCGACCCGCAGGCTGCTCCGGGACGAGATCAGGGCGAAGACGCGCGGCCCCGTCGCCATCCAGTACCGCTACGTGAAGCCCGCGGTCACCCGCTACAACTTCAAGCCGGTCATCGTCATCCGGCGCGGTTCACACCGTCTCTACCTCTACAAGGGCTCGAACATGACCCTTCGCAAGACCTTCGGCGTCGCGGTCGGCCAGCCCATCTACCCGACGCCGCTCGGGAAGTTCACGATCGCGACGATGCAGCGCAACCCGTGGTGGTATCCGCCTGACACGGAGTGGGCGGCTGGCGCGAGCCCGATCCCGCCCGGCCCGGGCAACCCGCTCGGCACTCGCTGGATGGGCCTGTCGGCTTCGGGCGTCGGCATTCACGGGACTCCCGACGCCGCATCGATCGGCTACTCGGCCTCCCACGGCTGCATCCGGATGCGTATCCCCGACGCGGAATGGCTCTTCGAGCGCGTCGAGGTCGGCTCCACGGTCTTCATCGTCCGGGCCTGAGTACACTCGAAAGCGGTCATGCCCGGCCGCGTTCGAATTGTCCTGCAAGCGGCCGCCGTTCTGGTGGTCGCCCTCCTCCTCGCCCTCCTGGGCTGGCAGGTGTTCAAGAAGGACCAGACGCCCGACGTCGGTCGCGCGGCGCCGAACTTCACGCTGCCGCATCTCTCGAGCGACGAGCAGGTGAGCCTCAGCTCGTACCGCGGCAAGGCGGTCGTGCTCAACTTCTGGGCGTCGTGGTGCGGGCCGTGCAAGGACGAGGCCCCGCTGCTCGAGTCGGCGTGGAACCGGTACAAGGACAAGGGCGTCGTCGTCATCGGCGTCGACGCGCAGGACTTCGATGTCGACGCCCAGCGCTTCGTCGACCGGGCCGGCATCACGTATCCCATCGTCCGCGACAAGCACGGCTCGATGCTCGGTCGCTACGGGGTGACGGGATTTCCCGAGACGTGGTTCATCGACGCGCACGGGAAGATCGTCGGCGAGCACATCGCGGGGCCGCTCACCGAGGATGACCTCGAGCGCAACATCAAGATCGCGCTCGGGGAACCCGCATGACGCGCGCCCTCCTTGCCGTTCTCGTCGTCGCGCTCGCGGTCGTGGCGCCGGCTGCGGCGAGCGAGCAGAACCCGACGCTTCCCGAGCTCGAGCGCGAGCTCATCTGCCCGACCTGCCACGAGACCCTCGCGGCCTCGACCTCGCCGATCGCCGAGCGGATGCGCGCGTTCATCCGGGCGCGCATCGCCGCCGGGGATACGAAGAGCGAGATCAAGGCGAAGCTCGTCGACCAGTTCGGCGAGAGCGTCCTCGCCGCGCCGCCGAAGAGCGGGTTCAACCTGCTCGCGTGGGTGCTTCCGCTCGCCGGGATCGTGATCGCGGCCGGGGTCGTCGGGCTGCTCGCCTACCGCTGGAGCCGCGGTCGCAAAGGGGAGGAGGCGGGCGAGCCTTCCACGAACGGCCGCTTCAGCCTCGACCCCGAGCTCGAGCGCCGGCTCGACGAAGAGCTCGCCCGCTACGACGCGTAGGTGGACGCGAAGATTCCGCTCGCGTTCGTCGCGGGCCTCCTCTCCTTCGTGACTCCTTGCGTGCTCCCGCTCGTCCCGGGCTACCTCTCGGCGGTCTCCGGGGTGCAGATCGGGGTCGGAGGAAGGAAGGTCGTTGCCGCGAGCGTGCCGTTCATCGCCGGGTTCACGCTCGTCTTCGTCGCGCTCGGGGCGTTGGCGGGGGCGGCCGGCGGGCTCGTCCACGACCAGCGCCTCCTGTCCATGATCGCGGGGGTCATCGTCGTCGTCTTCGGCTTCGCGTTCATGGGCCTCCTGCCGTTTCCGTGGCTCGACCAGATGGTTGCCCCGGAGCTCGTCGAGGGCGCACGCCGGCGCGGATCGCGGGCGCTGCTCGGAGGGGCTTTCGGCGTCTGCGCCGCCCCGTGCATCGGGCCCGTGCTGGCGACGATCCTTGCGCTCGCGGGCGACGCGTCCACCGCAGCGCAGGGCTCGCTCCTTCTGCTCGTGTACTCCTTCGGCCTCGCGGTTCCGTTCGTCCTCGTCGGGATCGGCTTCGACCGGGCGATGGGCGCCTCCCGCTGGCTGCGAGACCGCTACGGGGCCGTGCGGTTCGTGAGCGGCGCGCTTCTCGTCGCGCTCGGCCTCCTGCTCTTCTTCGACCGATTCTGGTGGATCCGCATCGGCTTCAACCGGCTGTTCGAGAAGTTCGGCGTGGACGTCTGAACGTTCGGCGTGGACGTCTGAACCCCGTGGCGATCGGATCACCCCGCACCTGATCACCGCGTGCCGCAACGTGCACAGAAGTGCGCCGACTTCCGCCTAGTAACAGACTGTCACTAGCTCCGTTTCTCCGCCGGAGCAGCATCTTTTGCCGGGAAATTCGTGACGAGAGTGGTCAAGTAACAGTCTGTTACTTGGCTTCGGGCTCGGCGCTCGGGTCCTTGAGGCAGTCGGTGAACCAGGTGCGCGCGAGGCTGATCGCCTCGGCGCGCGCTTCGACGCCGCGCACGACCGCTCGCCGCTCGACCTCGTCGAGCCACGCAGTCATCCGCGCGGCCGCGTCACCGTCCCCCGCGAACTCGTTCCACCGCGACGCCGCCAGTGCGATCGCCATGTTCATCTGCCGCAGACGGACCGGATCGGCGACCTGCTCGACCCCTTCCCGCTCGAACCAGAGGGCCACTTTCTTCGCGAAGCAGGGGCTCACCGCCATGCGCGAGAAAGCTAGCAAAGCCCCTGTTTTCTGCCCTCTTGGGGTGGTACGCTCCCGCCCGTGGCGACGATCCTGCTGGCGGGGGTCGATCTTTTCTTTCGAGGAAAACTGGACGCGCTCTTGGGCGCGTCCCACAAGCTGATCACGACGGACAGCGTGGACGCGCCCGACATGGTCATCTGCGACCTCGCGCGCATCGACCCGTACGAGGTCGCGGACTCCTGGCCGGACATTCCGATCCTCGGCTACACCAACCACACGGACACCGCCGGCCTCCGCGCGGCGCATGAAGCGGGCCTCGACCAGGTCGTCGCGCGGTCCGCGCTGGCCGAGCGCGCGCCGCAGCTCGTCGACGAGTTGGTTACCTGAGAAGACCGCCGCGACGGACCTCTAGACTGCGCGGCAATGACGTACATCATCGCCGAGCCCTGCATCGACATCAAAGACCTCTCCTGCGTGGACGTGTGTCCGGTGGACTGCATCCACGTGTTCGACCGCATCCTCATCATCGACCCCGAGGAGTGCATCGACTGCGGCGCCTGCGAGCCGGAGTGCCCGGTCGAAGCGATCTTTCCGGAGGACGCGCTCCCTGAGAAATGGGAGCCGTTCGTGAAGATCAACTACGCCTACGGCGACGGAGCGGACGTGATCAACCAGCTCGTGAACGAGTACGCCACCGAGCACGACGTCCAGAATCCGCCGCTCGACGAGCGATAGCTCAGCTCGAAGAGCTCGCGCCGGGCCTCTGGCGCTGGGAGGCGCCGCATCCGGAATGGGTTCCGGTCGCTTCGGCCGACAGCCCGGCCGACTGGCCCGAGCTCGTCGGGTCGGCCGCCTACCGGGCTCCGGACGCCTTCGTCCTCATCGACCCGCTCGTGCCCGAGGAGCTCTGGACCCCGCTGGAGGAGCGCGTGAGGGCGCACAGCCGACCGGTTCGGGTGCTGACGACGATCGGCTTCCACCGCCGGAGCCGCGACGAGGTCGTCCGCCGCTTCGACGCGACGACGTCGCGCGCGAAGGCGTCGCTGCCAAAAGGCGTCGAGACGGTCACGATCCGCCGGGCGGGGGAGACGATGGTATGGCTGCCCGGCCCGCGCGCGCTCGTGCCCGGCGACCGGCTCCTGGGCGACGACGTCGGCGGCGTGCGCATGTGCCCACCCGGATGGCTGCGGTACCTGGAGCCCGGCCTCACGTACGACGAGCTGCGCGAGGCGCTTCGGCCGCTGCTCGATCTTCCGATCGAGATGGTGCTCGTCTCGCACGGCGAGCCGGTGCTCCGCGACGGCCGAGCCGCCGTCGAGCGTGCGCTCAGCTGAGGTCGGCGAGGAAGTCCAAGACAGCTTTCCGCCAGGCCGCAGGCGCATCGAGGTGGACGTCGTGCCCGCCCGGCACGGTGACGACCTCCGCCTCTCGCACCGTCTTCGCCATCTCGCCTGCTTCCCGCTCGCTGAGCTCGCCCTCCTCGCCGCGGATGACGAGTGTCGGCGCCCCTACCCGGCGCCAGTCGTCCCAGCGGGCGTCTGCGGCTGCCCTGAGTGCCTGCACCATGACGTCCACATCGAAAGCCGGTCGCAGGCCGTCCAGGTTCCGAGCCCACGCGCGGGCTCGCGCAGTGTCGCCTCCGAAGAACTCCTGCGCGGCTTCGATCGACGTGAATTCAGCCGGCCACGCTGAGAGCATGCGTCCGATCTCCTCGGCCGTGCCCGGTGCTTCGCTCGTCGGCGATGCCTCCGCAACGACCAGCCCGCGTGCGAGATCGGGCCGCTCAGCGGCCACGAGGAAGGCCGTGTGCCCGCCGAGCGACTGGCCGATCAACACGACAGGCGCCAGACCGAGCTGCTCGATCACGGCAACCGCGTCTGCCACGAATGCAGCGGGCGAAACGTCCGCCGGCCGGCGCTCGCTACGCCCGTGCCCGCGCTGGTCGAGCGCGACGACCCGGTGCGTCCCGGTGAGCCAGGCCGCCGTGTCATCCCACTCGCGCGCGGTGCCGGCGAGCCCGTGCAACAGGAGGACCGCGAGCCCTTCGCCCCCGAAGTCCAGCGCCTCGAGCCGGACACCTCGCCCCGTGACAGGCACCCAGCTCACGCAGGCGTGAGGCGGAGCTCGTGCGGCAGCCGGCTCTCCAGTGCGAGCGCGCCCACACCGGCGGCGAGGCAGGCCATCGCGGCCAGCGGCCAGAGCGCGAGGGGCTCGGCGGCGAGGATGAAGCCGCCGATCGCCGGGCCGAGCAGAAAGCCGACGTCCCACGAGTTCGTCGAGACCGCCATGTAGCGGCCTCGGAGCGGCGGCGGCGCGAGATCGGCGACGAGCGCGCCTTGCACCGGGCCCTGGAAGCACTCCCCGAGCCCGAAGAGGATGACGGCGAACGAGAACACGGCGACCGCGGCGGCGGCCTCGAACGCCGCTCCGCCGACGAAGACGAAGATCCACGAGATCGCCCAGAGGACGCACATCGCCGCGAGCGAGCGCATGCGGCTTCTGCCTTCGAGCAGCTTCGCGACCGGCAGCTGTGCGAGGGCGACGATCACGGTGTTGAGGAAGAAGAGAAGCCCGATCTCCCGCTCGGTGACGCCCGCCTCGTTCTTCGCGAAGACGGGCAGCAGTTCGATCTGGGCGTAGCCCGCGGTGACGAAGACGACGTTCAGGCCGACGACACCGAGGAAGACCTGGTTGCGGAGGACCTCGAGGTAGCCGCCGTGCGGCGCGGTCGGGTCGGCCACCGCGATCTCCGGGTCCGGCACGAAGAAGAGCATCCCGATGAAGAGGAAGAACGTGAGCGCGTTGACGACGAAGAGGACGGTGAAGCTCGACGCGTCCGCCGTGGTGGCGATGAGCCCGCCGAGGAGGCCGCCGAGCCCGATCCCGAGGTTGCGCGTGACCCGCTGCAAGGCGAACGCGCCGTGGCGGCGGACCTGCGGCGCGAGCCCGGCGAGGAGCGAGGACTGGCTCGGCCAGAATCCGGCGTTCCCGATTCCGGCGATGATCGCGGCGAGCACGGCGTGCCAGGGCTGGCGAACGAGCGGGAAGCTCCCCCAGCCGACGGCCTGGAGGGTGAGCGCGCCCGCGAGGGTGAGCCGGCCGCCGATCTTGTCGACGATGACGCCGATTGCAGGCCCGCACACGATTCCGGCAGCGCCCGAGGCGGCGACGATGAGACCCGAGATCCCGAGCGAGAAGCCGCGCACGTTGTGGAGGTAGATGACGACGAACGGGTACGCCATGCCCGTTCCGACGGCGTTCATGAGCCCGCCGGTGTTGAGAATCCAGACCGAGCGAGGCAGCCTCGGGTCGAGGCTCCGGAGGTAGACCCCGATGCGCCTCAAACGTTGCCCAGAGAGGCCCAGACTTCGAGCTTGGAGCGAACCCGCGCGATGACGTCGTCGGTGAACTCGGTCGTCGAGGCATGCCCGCCGAGATCGGCGGTCCTGGTACCCGAGGAGACCGCCTCGAGCGCCGCCTCCCGTATCGCCCGGCCGGCGGCGCGCGCCTCGTCGTCGTCGATGTGCGACAGAAGCGCGGCCGTGGCGAGGATCATGGCCATCGGGTTCGCCACGTTCTTCCCCTGCAGCGCGGGCGCCGTGCCGTGCGCGGCCTCCGCCATGAGCGCGCGCGGCGTGTAGTCCTCGTTGAACGCGACGAGGAGCGACTCCGAGCCTGCGATCGAGCCGAAGAGGGGGAGGACGAGGTCGGACAGGATGTCTCCGTCGCGATTCAGCGCAGGGATGACGAGCGCCTCGCCGGCGGAGCCGATGAGGAGCGCGAACGTCGCATCGATCAGCTGCGGTTCGTACGGCACCTCGGGATGCCGTTCCGCGGCCGCGTCCATCTCCTCCTTGAGCATGCCTTCGTAGATCGGGCTGACCGTGTACTTCGGGCCGCCGAAGACCTTGGCCTTCGTGCGCTCGGCGTGGCGAAACGAGAACTCCGCGACCGCGTGGCAGATCCGCCGCTCGATTCGCTCGGTGCGAAACGCCACCTCGCCTTCGCCTTCGCCCTCGCGCCACTCCTTCGCACCGTAGGCATCGCCGACGGCCATGCGCACGACGGAGATGGGATAGAACGCGCCGCCGATCGGCACGACACCGGGGATGCGCCGCCCGGTCCGCACGATCACGTGCCCGCCGATCTCCTCCCGGAGGATGCGGTTGGGGCTGCCCACGTCGTCCTTCCCTTCGGGCGTGACGGTAGCCGCTTTCAGGCCGAGCCCGTGCTCGCGGATCGCAGCCGCGGCCTCCTCGACGACCTGGTTCGAGGTGCGCCTTCGCGCCTCGAGGGAAAGGTCGAAGCGTGGAAGCTCGAGCTCGAATCCGATCGCGTCGGGAGAGAGGACGCGCACTGCCTCCTCGAGCAGCTCCTGCCCGGTCTCGTCGCCTTCGAGGATGGCGATCGTGCGCGTGTCCACGGCGCCGAGTCTAGTGACTGCAGACCTGCGCAGAATTGTTTCGACTTGGTAAGCTCGCCGCGCTCAAGCGAGGAAGGGAGCCTCCAGTAGCGGGAGTCACTTTCGAACGGGTGGCGAAGGTGTATCCGGACGGCACACGTGCCGTCTCGGACATGAGCCTGGAGATCGAGGACGGCGAGTTCATGGTGCTCGTCGGTCCCTCGGGGTGCGGGAAGACCACCGCGCTGCGCATGGTCGCGGGGCTGGAGGAGATCAGCGAAGGCGTCCTCCGAATCGGCGACCGCGTGGTCAACCACACGCCCTCGCGGGATCGCGACATCGCGATGGTGTTCCAGAGTTACGCGCTCTACCCGCACCTCAGCGTGTACGACAACATCGCGTTCGGCCTCAAGCTCCGGAAGGAGAAGAAGCCCGAGATCGACACGCGTGTCAAAGAGGCCGCGCGGATTCTCGGCCTCGAGCCGTTCCTGAAGCGGAAGCCGCGCGCGCTCTCCGGCGGCCAGCGCCAGCGCGTCGCCATGGGCCGCGCGATCGTCCGCCGCCCACAGGCCTTCCTCATGGACGAGCCGCTCTCGAACCTCGACGCGAAGCTCCGCGTCCAGACGCGCGCGGAGATCGCGCGCATCCAGGACGACCTGGGCGTCACGACGATCTATGTCACCCACGACCAGATAGAGGCGATGACGATGGGTGACCGCGTCGCGGTCATGCGCAAGGGCGAGCTGCAACAGGTCGCGGCTCCGCAGGAGCTCTACGACAACCCCGTCAACCTCTTCGTGGGCGGTTTCATCGGCAGTCCGGCGATGAACCTGGTCGAGACGACCCTCGAGGGCACGGACGGCACGTTGCACGCGGTCATCGGCGACGAGCGCATCGCGCTCAGCTCCGAGCTCCTCGACAAGCGGCCGGCGCTCAGGGCATTCGAAGGCCGTGACGTCGTCCTCGGCATCCGGCCGGAGGATCTCGAAGACGCAGCGATCAAGACCGACGCTCCGGCCGACCACCGTCTCAAGGGGAAGGTCGAGCTCACCGAGGCGCTGGGCTCCGAGATCATGGCGCACATCGAAGTCGGCGCACGCCCTGCGCTGACCGACGAAGTGCGCGAGCTCGCCGAGGAAGCCGGGGACGAGCGGGCGGCCGCCGAGTCCGAGGAGGCCGCGCACACCACGATGGTCGGGCGCTTCAGCCCTCGTTCGCAGGTTAAAGAAGGGGACACGGTGGAAATCGCCGTGGACACCAGCTCACTGCATTTCTTCGATCCCGAATCAGGACTCGGGATCTACGACAACGACCAAGCGAAGGGAGCGTGATGAGGCGCCGATTCTCAGCATTCGGAGCCTTCGTCGTCGTCGCCCTTCTCGCCGCAGCCTGTGGCGGGGGGAACGGAGAGACGACGGGCGGAGCCACAGGAGGAACAGGAGGCGGTGCCTCGGGCAGCGTCTCGGTGATGGCGGTCTGGACGGGCGCCGAGCAGGCGGCCTTCCAGGCGGTCCTGGACGGATTCACTCAGCAGAACCCCGACGTGAAGGTGAACTACACCGCGGCGGGCGACCAGCTGCCGACGCAGCTCTCGACGGCGGTCCAGGGCGGCAACCCGCCGGACATCGCCGCACTTCCGCAGCCCGGCCTCATGACGGACTTCGTCAAGAAGGGGGCGCTGCAGCCGATCGACTTCGCCTCGAGCGACATCTCCGACAACTTCGGCCAGTCGGTCGTCGATCTCGGCACCGTCGACGGCAAGCTCTACGGCTTCCTTTTCAAGGCCGCCAACAAGTCGCTCGTTTGGTACAACGTCAAGTCCTACTCGGACGCCGGTGTCGACCCGGCCGACGACTGGGACACGTGGATCAAGAACGGTGACACGCTGGCAGCGTCGGGCGTCGCGCCCTACTCGATCGGCGGGGCGGACGGCTGGACGCTCACCGACCTCTTCGAGAACATCTATCTCCGCACGGCCGGGCCGGACAAGTACGACCAGCTCGCCACGCACGAGATCCCGTGGACCGACCAGTCCGTGAAGGACGCCCTCACGACGATGGCCGACGTCCTCAAGTCGGACCAGATCGCCGGCGGCACGGAAGGCGCGCTCCAGACCGACTTCCCGACCTCGGTGACGAACGTCTTCTCGGATTCGCCCAAGGCGGCGCAGGTGATGGAGGGCGACTTCGTCGCCGGCGTCATCACCGACTCGACGAAGGCCGAGCCCGGGACTGGGTTCGACGTGTTCCCGTTCCCGTCCATCAACGACTCGCCGCAGGTGGTCGTGGGCGGCGGCGACACCGTCGTCATGTTCAAGGACAGCCCGGCGGCCGAGGCGCTCGTGACGTATCTCGCCTCGCCCGAGGCGGCTCAGATCTGGGCCGAGAAGGGCGGGTTCGCCACGCTGAACAAGAACATGGACACGAGCGTCTACCCGGACGAGATCACGAAGACGACCGCGGGCGCCCTCGCGGAAGCGGACACGTTCCGCTTTGACCTCTCCGACCTGCAGCCCGCCGAGTTCGGCGGCACCGTCGGCCAGGGTCTCTTCAAGCTGTTCCAGGACTTCTTGAAGGACCCGTCCAACGTCGACGGCATCGCACAGCAGATGGAGGCCGCGGCGAAGAAGGCGTACGGCTAGGAACACCGAGCCGAGGACGGCGTGAGCGGAGCAGGAAGCATTACGGCGGAGCCGCCCCCCGCGGCGGCTCCGCCTAGCTCCAAGGACGGCTTCTGGACCAGGTACGGCGTCGCCCTCCTGTTCCTTCTGCCCGCGACGATCTTTCTCGGCGTCTGGGTCGTCTATCCGGCGATCTACACCGTCTTCCGGAGCTTCTTCGGGCAGTCCGGGTTCGACAACTTCGTCGGGATCGACAACTACAAGACGCTGTTCACGAGCGACCTGCTCCTGACGGCGATCAAGAACAACGCGATCTGGGTGGCCGTCGTGCCCGCATTCGTGACGGCGGTCGGCCTCATCTTCGCCGTGCTGACGGAGCGCGTCAGCTGGTCGGTCGCCTTCAAGACGGCCGTCTTCATGCCGATGGCGATCAGCGCGTTCGCCGCCGGCGTGATCTGGCGGATCATGGACCAGCAGGACCCGAACCTCGGCGCGATCAACGCGTCGATCGCGGTCGTGAAGGACGCCATCAACCCGCCCGGAGTTCTCTCCGACGCGAAGGCGTCCAGCCCGGACCTGCAAGGCACTCCGAACGGTGGGATAACGCTTCAGAATCCAGTCCAGCCGGGCGACCTGGCGAAGCTCGGCCTCACCGGGATTCCTCCGGACGACGTCCCCACAGACGCGGTTCAAGCCGTCCTGCCCGAGCCGCTTCAGGGCGGGATCACCGGAGTCGTCTGGCGGGACTTCAAGCCCGGCGGCGGGAACCCGAACGAGGTCGAGCAGGACGAGGTGGGCCTACCAGGCGTGACCCTCACGCTCCTCGACGCCAATGGCGACGTCGTCGGAACGACCACGAGCGCAAACGACGGCACGTTCTCATTCGACGGTCTCGAGGCCGGGAACTACCGGGTCGGCATCGCGGCCGACACCTTCGCGACTCCCTTCGAAGGCGTCGCCTGGCTCGGAGAGAAGCTGATCACGCCCTCGCTTCTCATCGCCTACATCTGGATCTGGGCGGGCTTCTCCATGGTGGTCATCGCGGCCGGTCTCTCGGCGATCTCGCGGGAGACGCTCGAGGCGGCGCGCACGGACGGTGCCAACGAGTGGCAGGTCTTCCGCCTCGTCACGGTGCCGCAGCTCTTGCCGGTGCTCTCGGTCGTCTTCGTGACGATGCTGATCAACGTCCTCAAAGTCTTCGACATCGTCGTCTCGCTCGCGCCGGGCTCGGTGCAGGACGACGCGAACGTGATCGCGCTCGCGATGTGGAGGACGTCCTTCGGCGGTGCGAACAACTTCGGGCTCGGCTCGGCGATCGCAGTCTTCCTCTTCATCCTCGTCATCCCGATCCTCCTGCTCAACGTCCGCAACTTCCGGAGAGAGGTTTGACCACCGCGACCGCCACCGCAGAGAGCCGTGCGCCGGTCGTCGAGGAGCCGGCCTCGGCGAAGGTGCTGCGCGTCCTCGGCCGGGCTCCGATCCACGTCCTGCTCGTGGTCGTCGGGCTCCTCTGGCTCGTCCCGACCTTCGGGCTCCTGATCACGTCGCTGATTGCGCCGGAGGACTTCGCCCAGGGCGGCTGGTGGCGCGTCTTCACGCAGCCGAGCCTCCTCACCTTCGAGAACTACCAGAGCATCTGGGACACGCAGGCGATCCGGGATTCCCTCCTGACGACGGTCTGGATCTCGATCGGCGGCACACTTCTTCCGATTCTCGTCGCCGCGCTCGCGGGCTACGCCTTCGCGTGGCTCGAGTTCCCCGGTCGCGACTGGGCGTTCATCGGCGTCGTCGCGCTGCTCGTCGTGCCCCTACAGATGGCGCTCATCCCGATCTTCTCGCTCTACAACAAAGTCGGCATCTTCGACACGGTCATCAGCCTGATCCTTTTCCACACGGCATTCGGGCTGCCGTTTGCGATCTTCCTCCTACGCAACTTCTTCATCGGGATACCAAGGGAGCTCCTCGAAGCGGCGCGGATCGACGGCGCGTCGGAGATCCGTATCTTCCTGCGCTTGATCCTCCCGCTCGGGCTTCCCGCCATCGCCTCGCTCGCGATTTTCCAGTTCCTCTGGACGTGGAACGACCTGCTCGTCGCGCTCACCTTCGGGCGCCAGACGCAGCCGATCACCGTGGCCATCTTCTCCCAGCTGCGCCAGTTCGGCTCGAACATCGAGTTGATCGCGCCGGCGTCGTTCGTCTCGCTCGTCATTCCGCTCGCCGTGTTCTTCGCGTTCCAGCGCTACTTCGTGCAGGGGCTCCTCGCCGGCTCGGTGAAATGACCCTCGACGGGCTCGCGGCCCGGAGCGTCGCCGTCATCCGGGAGCACCAGGCCGAGTCCGGCGCGTACCTCGCGGCTCCGTTCCCGGCTCCGTATCGGAATGCGTGGCTTCGCGACGGCACGTTCGTCGCCGACGCGATGAGCCAGGTTGGAGAGCGTGCGAGCGCAGAGGCGTTCTTCACGTGGTGCGCGGGAGTGGTGGAGGAACGTGCGGAGCGGATGGCGGCCGGGGAGATCCTCGACGGGAGATTCACCGCGTCCGGGGAGGAGGTGCCCGGCGAGTGGTCGGCGGCGCAGCTCGACGGCTACGGCTCGTGGGTCTGGGCGCTCGGGCGGCACGTGCGTCGGCATGGCGTGGACGCGGCGCCCTGGCTCGAGGCCGCGCGCCTGTCGCTGCATTACGCCGCCGAGTGCTGGCGGGCCCCCTGCTTCGACTGGTGGGAGGAGCGGCTCGGCGTGCACGTGGCGACCCTGGGGGCGCTCCACGGTGGCCTGACCTCGGAGGTTGTCGACGAGGTGTGGGCCGTGGAGGCGGCGAGGTCGATCCGCGCAGCTGTGTATCGCGAAGCTGTTGTGGACGGTCGGCTCGTGGCTCGCCTGGCCGAGGGTGGACTCGACGCGAGCCTCATCGCAGCGGCGACGCCGTTCGGCCTCCTCGAGCCCAACGACCCGGTCATGGAGGCGACGGTACGCGCGCTCGAGTCAGAGCTCGTCGTGGGTCACGGCGTGCACCGTCATCAGGACGACGAGTTCTACGGTGGTGGGCTGTGGTTGCTCCTTGCCGGTCTCCTCGGCTGGCACTACGCTCGTTGCGGGCGCGAGGCGGATGCGCGGGCCCAGCTCGACTGGATTGCCGGGTCGGCGAGCGCCCAGGGCGACCTGCCCGAGCAGACGGATGAGCACCTGCTGCGGCCCGAGAAGCGGGCGGAATGGGTGGAACGCTGGGGCCCCCCGGCCGGTCCGCTCCTGTGGTCGCATGCCCTCTTTCTCATGCTGGCGCTCGAGGTGGGCGGCTTGAGGATGGAGAACGCGGCATGACTGAGACGAAGGAGTGCGCAATCGTCGGCGGCGGTCTCGCCGGCCTGGTCGGCTATGCAACCCTCAGACATCGGGGGCTCGCTTCCGCCGAAATAGCCGTGTTCGGAACGGACCCTGACCCGGCGGGCCAGTGGAAAGTGCGGGCGGCGGCGATTCGCCAGCGCCGCATGCGCTCCGAGAGCGACGGGCACTGCGCTCCGCGCTCCTTCCCTGGTCTCGCTGTTCGCGCATCGCTTCGCCGCAAGAGCCCAGTCCCGATGGTCGAGAGCTGGCTCGACCGCTACCGGCCGACCGTCGACGAGTTCCTCGAGCATGTCGAGGAAGTTCGCGCCGTGACCGCCTGGGACGAGAGTTTTCGCCGGCGACGCGTCGCGCGGATCAGCGCGGTGGACGGTGGCTTCGAGCTGGAAGGCCTTGGCCGCTTTCGTCACGTCCTCGTCGCCACGGGCCACCCTGGGCTGGCGGTTCCGCCCGAGCTGCAGCGCGATTTGCGCACGGTCCACGCGTACCAGCCGCACCAATACGCGGAGAACGTCGAGATCGTCGGCGCGGGGATGGCCGCCGCAACCGAATGGCTGAACGCTCTGGCCGCCGGCGCGAACGTCGTCTCCGTCAGAAGGCGCGAGCCGGAGCGGCGCCCGCTCAACCTTCCCCGCCAGCTGTTCACGCGCCGCGGCCTCACTGCCTTCCACCGGACGGACATCGCTGCACGGCAAGCGATGCTCCGGCGCTGGTCGGCCCCTTCGTACCCTGCGGGCCGAGCCTGGGACGACCCGGTCGACCGCGCGCGTCGGGCCGGTCGCTTCCGCGTGGCGGCCGAGCTCAACGGATCCGACCAGGTCATCTGCGCGACCGGGTTCGAGCGCGGGTACGCCCACGACCCGTTGCTGGCCCGGCTGGTCGCGGAGCATGGGCTCGCGACGGCCGGGAACTGGATCGTGCTCGAGCCAGACTCGAGCGTGGGCGCCCTGACCGACGGCGAAAGGACGCTCGCGCTCGCCGGGGTTGCAGGCCAGTGGGCGTTTCCGGCGGCAGACACGCTGATGGGAGCGAAGTACGCCGCGCGCGGTTTCACGCGAAGGGTGGAAGCGTGTCGTTCACGCTGAGAGGCCGGATCGAGTCGCGCCTCGCGGCGGCCATCGCCCCGCTCCTGGCTGCCCTAGGGCTCGCCCTGGCAATCACGGAGTGGTGGCCGCTCGCCCTCGCGGGGACGATGATCCTGGTCGGCCTGGCCTTCGAAATCGTCCTCGATCGCAGGGTCGACTACCAGCCCGGCTGGGCGTCCCTCCCGCTGGCGGCCCTCGAGCTCGCCGCGATCATGGGCGTGGTCTACGCGCTCGACATCTCGGCTCCGCTCACCGTCGCGCTCGCGTTCTTCGCCGGGTCCTGGTTTCTCGGCCTCGTCCTCATGCAAGGGGTCTTCCCCTACGTGCGCCTTTCCTACGGCGACGACGGGGGAGAGCTCGGACGCGCCGGTGCGGCCGCCGCCGTTCTCGTTCTCGTGTCGCTCGCCCTTTTCGCCGGAGTTGCGCTCGCCATGCAGCCGCCCACGGTCCACCTTTCGGCTGGGATCCACGACGGCCCGCTCATCCTCGATCGCGCGCAGAATCTCGTCGGCGAGCCCGGCGCGGTCGTGCGTGGGGGAATCGTCGTGACGGCCGACAACGTCACGATCCGAAATGTCACCGTGATCGGCGGCGAGAACGGAATCGAGGTCGACGACGCGCACAATGTCACGCTCGACCGCGTGCGCATCTCCGGGGTGAAGCTGGATGGAATCCATGTGCGCCGCTCCTCGGTCGCGATCCGCAATTGCCTCATCCATTCGCCGGCCGGCGACTACGCACAAGGAATCGATATCTCCTTCGGGTTCGACCTCGCCGCGAGCGTCGTGAAGGACTGCACCGTCGTCGGAGGCCGCGAGGGTATCGTCACGCACTTCGCGAATGCCCGTGTCGAGGGCAACCGCGTCAGCGGGACGACCCTGCGCGGGCTGACGCTGACCGAGATGTCCATGGCCATGGTTGAGGGAAACGAGGTCACCGACGCACTCGGCGTCGGCATCTTCTGCGGCGACTATTCGGAGTGCGAGATCGATGACAACAGTGTTCGCGGCATTCGCCCCGATCAAGCATCGGGAGATACGACGCGACTGGGCGTTGGAATCCTCGCGCATTACGGCGCAAAGGCCGTGCTCGGCAACAATGAGGTTTCCGACAGCCCAGGCGGAACGCGCGCCGTTCTCGGCGCAGAAATATCCCGGTCGGAATAGCGATTCGTTTTTTCGGTAGCATCCCGACCCGCAACCATCGATCTCTGGAGGAACGTTGGCTCGAAAAACCATTCTCGTGTGCGACAACTGCGGCAAGGAAGTCGGCGAGGGCAAGGGCGCTGCAATGCGGGTGACGTACACGGACGCGCGCAGAGGGGCGAAGGCCGCCGATCTTTGCGACGACTGCGCCGGCAAGATGCCCGGCCGTGCGGCCGCCCGGCGGGGTCGCAGGCCGAAGGCCGCAGCGTAGGAATTCCGCGCCGAAAACGGCTGGGTAGTGCACTGCCCGGCGGTCAGAGCCCGCCGGGCAGACGTCTAGAATCGAGGAGATGGCGCTCGCTCTCCTGGTGGGCCCCGCGAACGCGGGGAAAGTGGCGCGTCTCCTCGATCGCTATCTCGAAGCTCTCGACCGAGACCCGTTTCTGATTGTCCCTAACCGGGCGGACGTCGGCCGCGTCGAGCACGACCTGCTGGCCCGTCGTCCCGTCCTCCTAGGCGGGTCGATCGGCACGTTCGACGATCTGTTCCGCCGCATCCGGCAGAACGCCGGTGCCGCATCGCGCCCGCAGCTGACCGATGCGCAGCGCTCTCTGCTCCTCGCCCGCATCGTGTCCACGGCGAGCCTGAACGGGCTCGGCCCCTCGTCTCGCTACCCCGGATTCGCCGACGCGCTCGGATCCGCCGTCGCCGATCTCGAGGCGGCGCTGCTCGACCCGGCAGAGCTCGAAGGACACCTCGCCGACCTCTACCGTGCCTACCGCGCGGAGCTCGACCGGCTCGAGCTGTGGGACCGGGAGCTCGCCCGTGGCCACGCCTCCGAGATCGTTGCCGGCGACTTCGGGGCCTGGGATGAGACGCCGGTGTTCGCGTACGGGTTCGAGGACCTCACCGGAGCCCAATGGCGGCTGCTCGAGGCGCTCGCCGGCCGGGCGGAGGTCGTCGTCTCGCTGCCGTACGAGCCCTTGCGGCCCGCCTTCGCCTCCCTCCAGCGCACGGCGGACGATCTTTCCCGCCTCGCAGACGACGTCGAGTCGCTCCCCGCGAAGGAGTGGTACGACAGCCTCGCGCTCGCCCACCTGGAGCGCACGCTCTTCGAGGAGCGGCGCACCGACCCGCCGCCGCTCGAGGGCGCGGTGCGCTTTCTCGAGGCCGCGGGCTCGCGCGCGGCTCTCGAGCTCGCGGGCGAGGAGATCCTCGGGCTCATCCGCGCGGGCCTGCCCGCAGACGAGATCGCCGTCGTCGTCCCGACCCTCGACCGCGTTCGCTCCCCGCTCGAGACAGCCTTCGGGTCGCTCGGCATTCCATACGCGTACGAAGGGCGCGTGTCGCTGCGGCGCACGTCCTTCGGCACGGCGCTCCTCGGTCTGCTGCGCTTCGCATGGCTCGGCGGCAGCCGCCGCGACCTCTTCGCATACCTCCGTTCGCCCTTCTCCGGGCTGGCTCGCCGCGAGGCCGACTTCATCGAGGGCAGGCTGCGCGGCCGAGCGGTCAAGGACGCCACCCGCGTCGTGGAGGAAGCCGGGCGGCTGCTCGGTCATCCTCTGCCGGGGCTCCGGGAAGTGCAGGAGGAGGCCGACCCGCTCATCGCCGCCCGCGCGCTCGTCCGTCGCATGATCACGGCCGCCTACGGGCTCGAGTCGCCCCCGGTCGGCGAGTCGTCGCGGATCGACCTGCGCGCACACGAGGCCGCGCTCGGGCTGCTGGACGAGCTCGAAGGCTGGCGAAAGCTCGGTGGTGAGACCCCAGAGGAGCAGACCGTCTCCGCGCTCGAACGCACTCAGGTGCGGATCGGCGGCACGGCGGAGCCGGACCGCGTGGCGGTCGTCGACTTGCTGCGCGCGCGTACGAGGCGCTGGCAGGCCGTCTTCGTCTTGGGGCTCGAGGAGGGAGTCTTTCCGCGCCGCTCGAGCGAGACACCGTTCCTCCCGGACGAGACGCGGCGGGAGCTCGAGGCGGCCGGTAAGGGCCGCCGCCTCGTCCGTCCGGACCCCCTCGCGCGCGATCGCTACCTCTTCTACACGGCGTGCACGCGGGCGTGGCGGCAGCTCTTTCTCGTCCGCGAGGCCGCTGACGACGACGGGCGCCCGCACGAGCCGAGCCCGTTTTACGAAGAGGTGCGCTCGCGCTTCGATCCGGCCGACGTCGCTCTTGCGACGAAGAAGCGCCCGCTCTCGAGCCTGTCGTGGGAGCTGGAGCGAGGGCCCACCGAGCGAGAGCGCCTGCGCGCGGCCGCGGCGATCGCCTCGACCGATGAGGAGGAAGCGCGCGCCCTCGCGCTCGCCAACGGCTGGGAGCGGCGCATCGAGCGCGCGCTCGCCGCCTTCGAACGCCAGACGACTCTTGCCCACCCGCTTGTGCTCGAGGAGCTCGGCCAGCGCGCACGCTTCTCGGTCACGGAGCTCGAACGCTTCCTCGAGTGCTCCTCGATGTGGTTCTTCGAGCGCGTCGTCGACCCGAAGGAGATCGACGCGGAGCTCGACCCGCGCGTCCGCGGGGGGATCGCCCATCAGACGCTCTACCGCTTCTACAGCGGGCTGCCGAAGCGCCTCGGGACCGATGCCGTCGAGGCCGAACGCCTGGACGAGGCACTGGTCTTCCTGCGCGAGTGCCTCGCCGAGGCGATTGCGGGCGGCGTGCGGCTCGAGCTCACCGACCTCGAGCGCCTCGAGCTCGAGGAGACACTCGCCCGCGACCTCGAGCACTTCGTCCGGCAGGAGCTCGCGCTCGGTCTTCCGCTTGTCCCTCGCAGATTCGAGGTCGGGTTCGGGACGAGCTCGGCCCCGGTCGAGCTCCAGCGCGGCCTCGAGCTCGGCGGCTTCACCGTCTCCGGGAAGATCGACCGGATCGACGTCGACCCGTTCAGCGCCCGAGGCATCGTCCAGGACTACAAGCTGGGCCGCGCACACGGCGCGCGCGACATCGAGATCGAGCAGAAGCTCCAGATCCCGCTCTACATCCTCGCGCTCCGCGACCTCGTCGGCATGGAGCCGCTCGGCGGGCTCTACCGCGGGCTCACCGGGACGAGGGAGGCGCGGGGGCTCGTGCGCGCCGGGGCCCGCGAGGACGCAGTCCCCGGCCTGAAGCGGCCGGACTATCTCTCCGAGGACGACTTCTGGAATCAGGTCGACGAGGCACAGGCCCGTGCGCGGCGGGCAGTCGATCGCGTGCATGCCGGCGACGTACGCACCGACCCGCGTGCGGGCGAGTGCCCGCGCTGGTGCTCGCTCTGGACGATGTGTCGCGTGAGGCACTCATGAGGACGACGCCTTCCGACCAGCAGGTCGCGGCGATCGAGGAGCCGGGAGTCGTCTTCGTCTCGGCCGGGGCCGGAACGGGGAAGACGACGGTGCTCGTCGAGCGCTTCGTCAAGGCCGTTTGCGAGCGCGGGCTCGGCATCGACAACGTCCTCGTCATCACCTACACCGAGCGCGCGGCCGGCGAGCTGCGCACGCGCATCCGCGAGAGGCTCGTGGAGCTCGAGCGTCACGATCTCGCGCGCGACCTGGACGCCGGCTGGATCTCGACCATCCACGGCTTCTGCCACCGCCTCCTACGAGCGCATCCGTTCGAGGCTGGGCTCGACCCGCGCTTCCGTGTGCTCGACGAGAGCCAGGCCGCGGTGCTGCGCTCGGAGGCCTTCGCCGAGGCCCTCGCCGCCTACGTGGAAGCGGGAGAGCCCGAGCGCGTACGCCTGCTAGCCACCTACGGGGCCGAAGGGCTCCGCGGGATGCTCACGAGCGTCTACGACCGCCTGCGCTCGGCGGGCCGGCCGCTCGAGCTTCCGAGTGAACCCGTCACGTCCCTGGCCGACCGGGTGGCCGAGCTGCGCGAGGTCGCCGAGATCACGCTGCACAACACGGAGAAATCCTTGCTCGGACGCGCGCAGGTCGAGGACGCTCTTGAGCTCCTCGACCCGGTCCCTGCAGCGGAGGACCTCCTCGATCTCTCCGACCTCCGGGTCGGCGGGGAGGAGCGTGAGCGATTCGCCTCGTTCGGCGAGGCTCTCAAAGCGGTCGAGCAGGCAGCGCTGGACGAGATCGCGGCGCGAGACCGCGGCCTGCTCGTGGAGCTGCTCGGCGCCTTCGATGCCGCCTACGCCGAGGCCAAGGCGCGCGAGTCGGCCCTCGACTTCGAGGATCTCCAGCTCCGCGCCCGAGACCTCCTGCGCATGAACGAAAAGGTGCGTGACGACGCGCGCTGGCGCTTCCGCTCGATCCTCGTCGACGAGTTCCAGGACACGAACCGCCTCCAGTGCGAGCTCGTCGACCTCGTCGCGGGTGACGAGGTCTTCTTCGTCGGCGACGAGTTCCAGTCGATCTACCGCTTCCGTCACGCCGACGTCGAGGTCTTTCGCGAGCGCCGTGCGGCGAGCGCAGGCGTGCTGCCCCTGACCGAGAACTACCGCTCCCGGCCCGAGGTCATCGACGTCGTCAACCACCTCTTCGGAGCCGAGTTCGGGAGCGAGTACGAGCCGCTCGTCGCGGCCGGGCGGTTCCCGGACCCGATCTTCGGCCCTGCCGTCGAGCTCCTCGTAACCGACAAGTCGAGCTACCGCGAGGGAAAGGTCCACTGGCGGATCGCGGAGGCCCGCCACGTCGCGCGCCGCGTGCGCGAGCTCGTCGGCTCGGGCCAGGCCGCGCCCGGAGACATCGTCCTCCTCTTCGCGGCCGGCACCGATGCCGAGCGCTACGAGGAGGCTCTGCGGGTCGAGGGCCTCCCGACCTACCGGGCGGCCGGCCGCGGCTACTTCGGCCAGCAGCAGGTCGCGGACCTGACGATGTACCTGCGCCTGATCCTCAACCGCTACGACGACGAGGCGCTCGTGAGCGTCCTTGCCTCGCCCTTCGTCGGCGTCTCCAACGACGCCCTCTATCTCCTGCGCCGCGCGGCGGGAAAGCGGCCGCTCTTCAGCGGAATGGAACGCGAGCTCCCGGCCGAGCTCGGTCCGCGCGACCGCCGCCTCTTCGAGGCTTTCCGCCAGCGCTATGACCGGCTCGTGCGCGCATCCGCAACATCGGGCCTCGAGCGCCTCTGCGAGCGAATCATCTCCGAGCACGACTACGACCTCGCCGTCCTCGCCCGCTGGGACGGCCGCCGGCGCTACGCCAATCTCCGCAAGCTGGCGCGGCTGGCGCGTTCCTACGAAGAGCTCCGCGGCCCCGACATCGAAGGCTTCCTCCGCTTCGTCGCAGACCAGGAGGCCGCCGGCGCGCGCGAGAGCGAGGCCGTGGCGGAGGAGGAGGGCGGGGACGCCGTGCGGCTGCTGACCATCCACTCCGCGAAGGGGCTCGAGTTCAAGGTCGTCGTCGTCGCGGATGCCGGCCGGAACCCCGAGCACGCCGCGCGCGACGAGATCCTCTGCCTGCCGGATGGGCGCGTGGGCTTCAAGGTCGTCGACCCCGCGACTGGGAAGCGGCACGCGGCGTCCGGCTTCGACGAGCTGCGGGAGGCCGAGCGCGCCGCCGACGAGGCCGAGACGCGGCGCCTCTACTACGTTGCGATGACGCGGGCGATCGACCGGTTGATCGTGTCCGGAGCCGTCGACCCGACCTCCACGCGCGACGCGAAGGCGCCGATCCGCTGGATTCTCGACCGCCTCGAGGCCGACCTCGAAGCGGGCGAGCCGGTGGAGCTCGAGCGCGAGGGCGCGCGTGTCCTCTTGCGCGTCGACAGGCGCGAGGAGGACGGCGCCGAGCCCGAGGAGAGCCCTGTCGCACAGCTCGAGCTCTTCGCGGCCGTCGAAGAAGCCGCGACGCGGGTCGCACCGGAGCTGCCGCCGCTCGCGCCGATTCCCGAGCCGCCGGCCTTCCGCGTCCGGAGCCTGTCCTACAGCGCGCTCGCGCTCTTCGGTCGCTGCTCCTATCGCTTCTACGCGGAGCGGATCGCCGGCCTTCGCTCGGCCGAGCCCGGCGCGGCGGTCGCCGGCGTCGAGGGTCTCGCCGCCACGGAGATCGGAGATGCCGTGCACGTTGCGCTCGAGGAGGGCCGCGCGGGCGCAGAGACGGCCGATTTGGTTCTGGGCCGTTATCCCGCGGCGACGCCCGAGGATCTCGAGCGCGTCGCGGCGCTCGTCGACGCTTGGCACTCCTCGCCGCTCGCCGAGGAGCTCCGCAGCGGAGGGGAGCCGAAGCCGGAGCTTCCGTTCGCGTTCGAGCACGACGGCGTCCTCCTCCACGGGCGCTTCGACCTGTTTCGCCTCGCCGACGGACGCGCCCTCGTGGTCGATTACAAGACGAACCGCCTCGAGGACCTGAGCCCGGAGGAGGCGCTCGAGGACGACTACGCGCTCCAGCGGCTCGTCTACGCGCTCGCGTCTTTCCGTGCGGGCGCCGACGAGGTGGAAGTCGCCTACGTCTTCCTCGAGCGCCCGGATGAGGCGGTGCGGCGCACGTTCGCCCGCGAGGAGGTGCCGGGACTCGAGGCCGAGCTCTCTGCTGCGATCACGGCGATCAACGAGGGCGAGTTCCGCCCGACGCCGAGCGAGTTCGCGTGTGCCGGCTGTCCGGCCCTCGACGTCGTGTGCGCCGGCCCGCGGCTACCGGGCGCGCAAACCGCGGTCGTCTCCGCGGCCGCGACGTAGTGCATCGCAGCTACGTCCACGAGGCGAGGAGGCGGGTCGGACCCAAGCGGGAGCGCATCCGGCCCGTGATCGAGCGGCTCGCGGCCGCGCATCCGGACGCCGTCATCGCGCTGCGCTTCAGGAACGACCTCGAGCTCCTCGTCTCCGTGCTCCTCTCGGCGCAGACGACCGACGTGACGGTCAACCGTGTGACCGAGCGGCTCTTCCAGAAGTACCGGACGCCCGAGGACTACCTCGCCGTGCCGCCGGAAGAGCTCGAGGCCGACCTCCGCCCGACGGGCACGTTCCGGCAGAAGGCGAGGAATCTTCGCGGAGCGATGAAGGTCCTCGTCGAGGAGTACGACGGCGAGGTGCCGACGCGGCTCGAGGACCTCGTGCGCCTGCCGGGAGTGGGGCGGAAGACCGCGAACGTCGTCGCGGCCGAGCGAGGCGCGACCCAGGGAATCGTCGTCGACACGCACGTGCGGCGTCTCTCCCAGCGCCTCGGATTCACGCGGCAGGACGACCCCGTGAAGATCGAGCGCGACCTCATGCGGCTCGTCCCGAGGGAGGACTGGGCGCGGTTCCCGCACCTTCTCATCTGGCACGGCCGCCGCGTCTGCATCGCCCGCGCGCCGCGCTGCGCGGAGTGCGCCGTTCGCGGCCTCTGCCCGTCGAGCCGGGTCTAGCTCTTTGGGATGAGCGCGACGAGGAGGCCGCCGTCCTCGTCGTAGGCCGGGAAGTAGTCGGCGGTGATCTCCTTCGTCACGCCCGAGCGCGTCGTCAGCGAGATCTTCTTCCCGAGCTGCCGCACGCCCCATTCGACGGCCACCTCGGCAGGGTTCGCATCGCCATTCGTCTGGATCGAGAACGCCTCGGTCACGTCGCGGCCGAGGAGCTCGGGCTCCCTGTAGCCGGTCAACTCGAAGACGCCTTGACCGACCGCGATGATCCTCCGCTCCTGATCGCAGACGACGAAACCCGTCCCGGGGGCAGGGTAGTAGTCGTCGAGCAGCTCGAAGAGGAAGCCGAAGCCGCAGTGCGCGCAGCCGACGGCCTCGTTTGTGAGGTCTTCCCGGCGGTCGTGGTCGATCGAACGGCGCCGGCAGTTGGGGCAGATGAAGTACGGCACGTGCTGGCTAAAGAACTACCAGTTGCGCGGGCTTGCGAGCGCGGCCTCGGGATGGCCTTGCTGCGCGGCCAGCCAGCGCTCCGCATCGAGCGCGGCCATCGTGCCCGAGCCCGCGGCGGTGACCGCCTGGCGGTAGACGTGGTCCTGGACGTCGCCCGCCGCGAAAACGCCGGGGACGTTGGTCTCCGTCGTCTTCCCCTTCGTGATGATGTAGCCGGCCTCGTCCATGTCGAGCTGGCCCTTGAAGAGGGCCGTGTTGGGGTCGTGCCCGATGGCGACGAAGAGTCCGTCTGCCTTGAGCTCGGTCTCCTCGCCGGTCTTCATGTTGCGGAGGAGGACGCCGGTGACGGAGCCGTCTTCGGTGCCGAGGACCTCGTCGACGACCGAGTCGAGGACGAAGTCGATGCGGTCGTTCGAGCGGGCCCGGTCGACCATGATCGGCGACGCGCGGAAGGAGTCGCGGCGGTGCACGATCGTGACCTTGGGCGAGAACTTGGCGAGGAAGGTCGCCTCCTCCATCGCTGAGTCCCCACCCCCCACGACCACGACCTCGCGATCCTTGAAGAACGCCGCGTCGCAGACGGCGCAGTACGAGACGCCGCGGCCCTGGAGGGTCTTCTCGGACTCGAGCCCGAGCTGGCGCGCGTTCGCGCCCGTCGCGACGATGATCGCCTCGGCGCGATACTCGGTGTCGCCGACCCAGACACCGAACGGGCGCTCGGAGAAGTCGACCCGGGTCACGTCGTCCGTGATGAACTCGGTGCCGAAGCGCTCCGCCTGCTTGCGGAAGTCCTGCATCATCTCCGGCCCGAGAATGCCGGTCGGGTACCCGGGGTAGTTCTCCACGTCGCTCGTGATCATCAGCTGGCCGCCCCAGGCGAAGCCTTCGATGACGAGCGGGTTGAGGTTCGCCCGCGCGGCATAGAGGGCCGCGGTATAGCCGGCGGGGCCTCCGCCGATCACGATCACTTCGCGCACGTCGTTCGAGCTCACTGCATCCTTTCCGTCGACAGAATTCATGCTTCTACGTAATAAACGATCTCAGATGGTCGAATGTTCCTGTTCGTGTAGTTTCTCGTGCCTGAGGAAACGTACTCCTGGAAGCTGATGGCACGCACGATCACCTGGGATGAGCTTCGGGACCTGGCGGGCTTCGAGGCGGAGAAGGGCTGTGCGATCAGCCTGTACCTGGATCTCGATCCGAGCGTGACGCCGACCCCGGGCGACGCGGCTACGCGGCTGCACTCGCTTCTCGACGAGGCCGCGAAGGGCGATGGCGCCAACCGGCGCGACATGAACCACGATCAGCGCGTCGCTCTCAAGGCGGATTTCGAGCGCATCCGCAGGTTCTACGCGAGCGAGTTCGACCGTGATGGAGCGCGCGGCCTGGCGATCTTCTCGTCCGGCCTCGACAACATCTGGCGCACGCTGCCCCTCACGGAGGCAGTGCCGGACGACGTCAAGGTGGGGCGGACGCTCTACCTTGCTCACCTCGTTCCCCTCGTCGGGCGCGGCGAGGGTGCACTCGTGGTCGTCGTCGGCCGCGAGCGGGGCCACTTCTACCGCCTGCGCGGTGGACGGTTGCAGGACCTCGCCGACCACACGGAGGAGCAGCCAGGACAGCACGACCAGGGAGGCTGGTCGCAGGCTCGGTACGAGCGCCACATCGAGAAGCTCGTGCGCGAGCACCTCCACGAGGTCGCGGAGGCGCTCGACCGGCTCGTCCGGCGCCTGCGCAACGTCCAGGTCGTCGTCATCTCCTCGGAGGACACGCGGGCCGAGTTCGAGGAGCTGCTCACACATGACGCGGCCGCCGCGGTCATCGGCTGGACGTCGGCCGAGGCGCACGCGGCACCGGCCGAGCTCCTTCGGCTCGCCGCGCCCGTGCTCGACCGCTACCGCGCGGAGAAGCAGAAGGAGGTCGTCGCTCAGTGGGAGGAGGAGGCGGGCCGGAACGGCCGCGCAGCCGCCGGCTGGGAAGCCACACTCGAGGCGGCCTCAGACGCCCGGGTCGACCTGCTGCTCTTCCAGGACGGAGTCGACCACGAGGCTTTCCGCTGCCCCCGGTGTGGCCGCGTCGCGCTCCGCGGCGGTCCGTGCCCGCTCGACGGCACCAGCATGGAGGCCTCCAGCCATGGCCTCGACCTCGCGATTCACCAGACCCTGGTCCACGGCGGACGAGTCTGGGCGGTGCGGGACCGGCCGGATCTCCAGCCGGTCGGGGGAATCGGCGCTCTTCTTCGGTACTAGGCCGTCCCTAGGCTGCATCGAGCGCCCTGGGAAGCTCCTGCACCGTCTCCGGCGCTCCCGGCTCGAGCTCGGTATCGGCTGCGCGCTCGAGCTTCGTCTCGAAGCGGCCGAGCCGCTTCTCGGCTTCCGCGTACTTCGACTGCGCCCGGCCGATATGCGTGCCGACGAGCTCGAAGTCTTCCTTGAAACGTGAGAAGTCCTTGCCGAGCTGCGCGCAGTAGGCCATCACCTCGCGGGCGTGTTCCTCGATCTGGAGGCCCTTGAAGCCGAGGAGGATGACGAGCAGATAGGCGTGCAGAGTCGAGGGTGAGACCGGGATGACCTTGCGCTCGAGCGCATACCCGAGCGGCCCGGTTTCGCCGCCGAGCCGGTTGCAGACGAGCTCGTAGTAGACGGCCTCGGCCGGGAGGTACATGAGCGCGAACTCGTACGTGCCCTCGTCGGGTCGGATGTACTTGTTGGCGATCGCGTCGACGTGGCTCTTCACGTCGCGGACGAACTGCTTCGAGTGCTGCTCGCGCTCGGCCTCGTCTGCGGCCTCGATCAGTCGGTTGAAGTTGTCGAGCGGGAACTTCGCGTCGACGGGGACGAGGGCACGGTCGAGGCGGATGACCGCGTCGACGCGCTCTCCGCTCCGGAAGCCGTACTGGAGCTCGTACTTGTCACGGGGGAAGGTATC
>JBKPRJ010000021.1:0-40546 GCA_046734455.1 Actinomycetota bacterium
AGCTTGCGCCCGAGCTCCCCCTCGGGGAGGACGTCGACCGCGTTCCGCGTCAGCTGTGCGATTCGGGCGGGCATGGCTGCCCGATCATAGAGTCGTGCCTAGAAGTAGTACGGCACGTAGCTGAGAGCGCCGAGTGCGTACCAGACCCCGAATCCCAGGCTCGAGACGCCGACGACGGGAGCGATGCGATGAAAGGAGTTGCGCACGCGACCAGTAGCGAGCGTTGCGCCGAGCCCGATCGAAAGCACGGCCATCGAGATCGCGGTGAAGAGCGCGAAGACGGCGAGCGCGAGGACTGCGACGGTTCGGTCACTGATCGCCGAGAGCAGCAGAATTCCTACGCCCGCGCTGCCGCCCATGCCGTGCACGAGGCCGAATTCCATACGCCTGCAATGCGGTACGCGTGGACCGCGGCTTGCGATGGGAATGAAGGTGAAACACGCCTCGGGCGACGTGCTGTTCAGCGCGTCCAAGGCCTCGACGCCGGGCTAGAATCCCCCACTTCGTGCCGTTCCGACGAAGCTCTCGCCCTCCCAAGCGCCGCAGGATCCGCAAGCTCCGATTTCTTGCGCTTCTCAGCATCCTCGGATTCGTCGCACTCGTTTCGTTCGCGTACGGGCTCGTGAGCGCGATCGCGAGCGACGTCGCCGCGCTCGAGCCGTCCACGAAGAAACAGCCCCAGCAGCTCGGCTATATCTACGCCTCCGACGGGAAGACCGTCCTCGCGACTCTGCGCGGCGACGAGAGCCGGATCGTCGTGGCGAGCGAGGACATCTCGCCGATCATGAAGCAGGCGATCGTGGCCGTGGAGGACCGGCGCTTTTGGGAGCACCAAGGAGTCGACTACCGGGGCATCCTCCGCGCCGTCTGGGCCGACATCCGCAACAAGGCGGTCGTCGAGGGCGGCTCGACGATCACGCAGCAGTTCGTCAAGAACACCTACACGGAGAAAGAGCGCACCATCAGCCGCAAGCTGAAGGAGGCCGCGCTCGCATGGCAGCTCGAGCGCAAGTGGTCGAAGGACCGCATCCTCACCGCCTACCTCAACACCATCTACTTCGGGAACGGGGCCTACGGGATCGAGATGGCGGCTCGCGTGTACTTCCACGAGCACGCGAGCGACCTGACGCTGCCGCAGGCGGCTCTGCTCGCAGGGCTGCCGGCGAGCCCCGGCGTCTACGACCCGGCGAAGAACCAGAAGGCGGCCGAGCAGCGCCGACGCACGGTCCTCCAGATGATGCACGACGAGGGGCTCATCACCTTGAAGGAGCAGCTCAACGCCGACGAGCAGCCGCTGCCGAAGCCGAAGGACATCCATCTCCCCGTCACCGCGGGCCGGCAAGGCTACTTCGCCGAGTACGTGAAGCAGCAGCTCGTCCCCTACTACGGCTCGGGGAAGGTCTTCGGAGGCGGCCTCAAGATCTACTCGACCATCGACCTCACCATGCAGCACCTGGCCGCCGACGCGATCGACCAGTGGCTGCCCGACAAGGACGACCCCGCCGCGGCGCTCGTCGCCATCGACCCGCGCGACGGGCGCGTGCTCGCGATGGTCGGCGGACGAAATTACAAGAAGAGCCAGTTCAACCTGGCGGTACAGGGCGAGCGCCAGCCCGGGTCGTCGTTCAAGCCGTTCGTCCTCGCGACTGCGCTCGACGAGGGCATCTCGCCGCAGACGCAGTTCACCTCCCAGCCGACGGTCATCAACCTCGGCGACAAGCTCTGGTCGGTGCACAACTACGAGAACTCCTACCTCGGAACGATCGACCTCACCGATGCCACGACGTACTCCGACAACTCCGTCTATGCCCAGCTGACTGCACAGGTTGGGCCGGGCGATGTCGCCTCGATGGCGAGGAAGCTCGGGATCCAGAGCCCGCTGAACGACTACTTCGCGATCGGGCTCGGCGCCGAGGCGGTCAATCCGCTCGAGATGGCCCGCGCGTTCGCGACCTTCGCGCACAACGGCGTTCGCGTGGACGGCTCCATCCTCGGGAATGCGCCGCGGGCGGTCACGAAGGTCGTGGACGGAAACCGCGTCGAGAAGAACGAGCCCGTCGACAAGCAGGTACTACAGCCGAACGACGCGGCGACGCTCAACTCCATCCTCCAGACCGTCGTCACGTCTGGAACGGGCGAGCGCGCCGCACTCTCGGACCGTGTCGTCGCCGGTAAGACCGGGACGACCGAGAACTACGGCGACGCCTGGTTCGTGGGCTACACGCCGCAGCTCGCCGTTGCCGTCTGGGTCGGGTATCCGAACAAGCTGATCCCGATGCTGACCCAGTTCGAAGGCGGTCCAGTCGCGGGCGGCACCTATCCCGCGCTCATCTGGAAGAGCTTCGTCGAGAAGGCGCTCAAGTACGAGAACGCGCCTCCCGAGACCTTCCCCTCGCCGGTCTACGAATCGACGGAGGCCCGCGACGTCGTCTACCGGAACAACCAGTGGCTGCTCGACAACGGGAACTGCCGCGACGTGCACCTCGTCACCTATGTCGTCGGCGCAGCCCCCACGAGGGAAGCGCCGTGCAAGCCGAACGAGGTGGACGTGCCGCCCGTCGTGGGCGCAAAGCTCGAGGAGGCGAAGATCCGGCTCGAAGGCATGCCTCTGACCGTCGAGGTCGTCACGAGGCCGGCCGAGGGCGGAGAGCGTCTCGGGCGCGTCGTCGCGCAGTATCCCTCCAAGGGGACTCTCTCCTCCTTCGACACCGTGCGGGTGGTCGTTCCCGTCGCCCAGAACGGCAGGATTCCGGACGTGACCGGGCTCACCCTCGCGGAGGCGCGGAAGACGCTCGCCCGCCACCACCTCGCCGGCCTCGTCAAGGCCTATGCGGAGGGCAAGAGGGGGCGCGTCCTGCAGCAGTTCCCGAAGGCCGGACTTGCGTCGGTCGAGAACATGACCATCAAGCTGGTCGTCGGGAACTGAGCCGGAAGCCGCGCGAGAGATAGGGCGAGCCCGCGAGCCCGTAGCGCCACGGCAGGTCGGCGGCGCGCGTGATCCCGATCCTCGGGCCCGTGGCGATCTCCGGCTCGGCATCCCGCGCGTGGACCTCGAAAGGCGGGCGATCGAGCGGAAGGCCGTCGTGCTCGCGCGTTACTGCGAGCGCCTGGCACAGCCGTCCCGGACCGGAGCAGAGAAGGCGCGGCTCGTCCAGGCCGCGGCGAGCGCGCATCTCCCGGAGGCCGTGAGCCGGCTCGAGCGCGCGTAGGAGGACCGCTGCCGCGACACCGTCCTCCTCACAGACGAGGTTGAGGCACCAGTGCACGCCGTAGGACCGGTAGACGTATGCCTGGCCGGGCGGCCCGAACATCGAGCGGTTGCGCTCGGTCTCGCCGCGGAAACCGTGGCTCGCCGGGTCCTCGTGGTCGTAGGCCTCGACCTCGACGATCGGCCCGCCCACCCCGTCGACGAGCAGCGTGCAGCCGATCAGATCCGGGGCGACCTGGTGCACGCTCCGCGCGAAGAACTCGCGGCCTAGCCGCTCTGGGCGGCGGCGGCTTCCGCCGGGCAAGCCCCGGCTTCGCCCGCCGCCGGACGAGGCTCGCGGCCCAGACCGCCTAGGACGAGACATGTGGTTAGAAGAGCTGGTCGTCGTCGGTCGGCCTGGCCGTCGACTCGAGGAGCTTGCGGGCTCGCCGGTCGAGGTCGGCGAGGTCGACGCGTCCCTTGCCGGCGTCCTCGACGATGCGTTCTGCGAGCTTCACGGCGTCGTCGAGGATCTGGACGCGGCCGGCGTCGCGCATACCCATCTCGCTGAGGATCGAGCGCTCCGTGCGCGACGCGACGATCGGCTCGCCGATCCCCTCGACCCAGACCCGGGTGCGCCGGCCCTCGCCACGCTCCTTGCCCCGCAGCGGCTCGAGGGCGTAGATCTTGTCCGCGCGGGCGAACTTCCCGAAGCCGAGAAAGACCATCTTGGGAGCCATGTCGGCCATGCGCCAATTATCGCAGTCACCACATGAGCCTTGTGTTTCACGCGCACAAAGTCCCTTCAGCGCGAAAGAGCCGGTTCCGTCGCCAACTCGGCGCCTCTTTCAGACGTGTCTTTCGTGGTGTCCGTGCAACACAAGGCGAGGGAATGCGAGCTCTATGAAAGTGCGCTGCGTAATGCCTCGACCACGCGCGCCTGGTCGGCCTCGGCGAGCCGGGTGTGGAACGGCAGCGCGAGCGAGCGGCGGCTCGCATCCTCCGAGACCGGGAACATCCCCTCGCTCGTCCCGAAGCGCTCGCGCCAGTAGGGCTGGAGATGGATCGAGGGTAGGTAGGGCTTCGATGCGATCCCCTGCTCGCCGAGCCTCGCCATGACGCCGTTTCGGTCGATTCCCTCGGCGAGCTGGACGACGTAGACGAACCACGACCGCTTGTGATCGGCGTCGTCGGCGAGCGGGACCTCGACGCCCTCAACCTCACCGAGCATCTCCGCATACCGCGAGGCGACCCCGGCGCGCAGCTCGAGGATCCGGCCGAGCTTCTCCACCTGGGCGAGCCCGAGCGCGGCGGAGACGTCGTCGAGGCGGTAGTTGTAGCCGAGGTGCGAGTGGGTGAGCCATTCGCCGGAGTCGCTGCGGCCCTGGTTGGAGAGGCTCTTCAGGAGCGCCCATTCCTCGTCGGTCTGCACCGCGAGCGCGCCACCCTCACCCGTGGTCATCTGCTTGTTCGGATAGAAGGCGAAGACGGCCGGCGCTCCGAGCGATCCGAGGGGTCGGCCCTTGTACTCGGCACCGAGGGCTTCGCAGGCGTCCTCGATGAGCAGAAGGCCGTGGCGCTCGGCGATCGCCTCGAGCTCGGCGTACTCGGCGGGGTAGCCGAAGATGTCCACGGCCAGGATGGCCTTCGTCCTCGGCGTGATCGCCGCCTCCACGGCGGCAGGGTCGAGGTTCAGCGTGCGCGGGTCGATGTCCGCGAAAACCGGAGTCGCGCCTTCGTAGAGGACGCAGTTCGCAGAGGCGACGAACGAGAACGGCGTCGTCACGACCTCGTCGCCCTCCCCCAGGCCGGCGATGCGCACCGCGAGATGGAGCCCCGCGGTCCCGCTCGACACCGCCGCGACGTAGGGCACGCCGACCCGCTCGGCCAGTGCGGTCTCGAAGCGGCCGATCATCGGCCCGAGTGAGAGCTGGCCGGAGCGCAGCGTCTCGAGCACGAGCTCCTCCTCCCGCTCCTCGAGCCAGGGAGCGGAGAGCCCGATCTCGGCGGTCAGGAGCCCGCCGGGGCCTTGGCCGCGTATTCCAGCCAACGAGTCCAGCGCTCGTCGCGGCCGCGCACGACCTCGAAGAAGGTCGACTGAATCGCCTTCGTCACCGGGCCTGGCGGGCCGATTTCGTGGTCGTCGATCGCGCGCACCGGCGTGACCTCGGCGGCCGTACCGGTCATGAAGACCTCATCCGCGAGGTAGAGATCGGAACGGATGAGCGGGCCCTCGTGCACCGCGTAGCCGTGCGCCTGTGCGATCTCCATGACGCTCTGGCGCGTGATCCCCGGGAGGATCGAGGTCGAGAGGTGCGGCGTCGAGATGATCTCGTCCTTGACGATGAAGATGTTCTCGCCCGACCCGTCCGCGACGTGGCCCTCGTCGGTCAGGAGGATGGCCTCGCCGTAGCCCGCGTTCGTCGCCTCGATCACGGCGAGCATGGAATTGAGATAGATGCCGGTCGCCTTGGAGACGTGCGGGATCGTGTTAGGGCCGACGCGCTTCCACGAGGAGACTTTCGCGCTGATCCCCTGCGTGAGCGCCTCCTCGCCGAGGTAGGCGCCCCACGGCCAGCTCATGATCACGACGTCGACCGGGTTCGAGCGCGGATGCACACCGAGCTCGCCGTAGCCGTAGAAGGCGATCGGCCGGATGTAGCACTCCGCGAGTCCGTTGGCCCCGATGAGCTCAAGAGTCGCCGAGCGGAGGTCGTCCACGCTGTACGGGAGCTCCATGTGCAGGAGCCGCGCGGAGTTGTCGAGCCGTTTCAGGTGGTCGGTGAGGCGAAAGACGGCGGGGCCGTCGTCCGTCTCGTAGCAGCGGATCCCCTCGAAGACGCCGGAGCCGTAGTGGAGGCCGTGCGCGCCGACGTGGACCTTGGCATCGGCCCAGTCGACGAGCTCTCCGTTCATCCAGATCTTTTCGGTCTCTTGCATCCGCCTAATCCTAGGTTACGCGTCCTCTGCGACGGCGTCGACGGAGCGGGCGCGCGTGAGGCGGACGAGATCGGACGGCGCGATCGCGAGCACGTGCTGGTGCGATCCGGCTCCCGTCCAGACGACCTCGTGCAGGAGCAGCTCGTGGTCGACCAGGATGGTCTGGATCTGCGGGAGCGGGAACGGCGCCACCGCCCCTGGCTCGAATCCGGTCGCGGAGCGCACCTCGTCGGACCCCGCGATTTTCGCCTTCTCGCACGGCACCGCTGCCTCGATCTTGGCGCGATCGGCGCGCCGGTCTCCTCCGACCATGACGAGCACGGGCTTGCCGTCACAGATGAAGACGAGCGACTTCACGATCTGGGCGAGATCGCAGCCGACGGCCTTGGCCGCGTCCTCCGCGGTCAGCGTGCCGGATGGGAACTCCTCCACACGCGACTCGACGGCGACGTTGCGCAGATGGTCGGCGACGCGCTCGACCGGCTCCGGCCAGGAGGTCACGTCTTCGACAGGTCGATGAACCGCACGTCGGTGAATCCTGGCTCGGCCTCGACGAGCTCGAGGATCTCGGGGCCAGGGATGCTGTCGAGCGTCAGCGCCATGAGCGCGCCCTTCGCGCTGCGGGAGCGCCGCGAGACGGCCATGTTGGCGATGTTCACATTGGCCTCGCCCAGGAGCGTGCCCAGGCGGCCGATCCTTCCCGGAAGGTCGTCGTTGACCGCGAAGAGCATGTACGGCGCCAGGTCGATCTCGATCTCGTAGCCGAGCGCGCGCACGAGCCGCGGCTCCGCGTCGCGCCCACGCGGCGTACCCGCGACGACGACCTCCTGCTCCCCGGCGATCGCGGTCACGCGGACCAGGCTGGTGAAGTCCCGGGACGCCCGCCGCCGCTCTTCTGTCACCTCGATGCCGCGCTCCGCGGCGAGAAGCGGCGCGTTCACGTAGTTCACGGCCTGCTCGACGCGGCCCTGGAAGGCCCCGTTCAGCGCAGCAACCGTGAGAAGCCGTGTGTCGTGCTCGGCCAGCTCGCCGAGGTAGGCGAAGTCGAGCCGCCCGGGGCTCGTGTCCGCGAGCTCGACGGCCAGCGCGCCCAGCTTGGCTGCGAGTGGGAGAAACGGCCCGAGAAAGCCGACCTCGTCGGCGGCGACGGCGGGGACGTTGACAGCGTTCGTGACCACACGTCCCTCCAGCGCGGCCGCGACCTGCTCCGCCACGATCACCCCGGCGCGGTCCTGCGCCTCCTCGGTGGACGCGGCGAGATGCGGCGTGACCACGACGTTCTCGAGCTCGAGCAGCGGCCCGGAGTACGGCTCCTCGGCGAAGACGTCGAGGGCAGCACCCGCGACCTTGCCGGAGCGCAGCGCCTCGACGAGCGCCGGCTCGTCCACCAGCTCGCCACGTGCCGCGTTCACGAGCTTGATCCCGTCCTTCGCAGCGGCAAGCTCGTCCCGGCCGAGGAGGCCCTGGGTGTCCTCGGTGAGCGTGAGGTGAAGCGAGGCGAAGTCGGACGCCGCGAGCAGATCGGTGAGGCTCTCCGCCCGCTCGACGCCGAGCTCGGAGAAGCGCTCGGCGCTGACGTACGGGTCGTAGGCGAGCACGCGCATGTCGAAGCCGCGGGCGAGGCGTGCGACCTGGCGCCCGATGCGGCCGAAGCCGACGAGCCCGAGGGTCTTGCCGGCGAGCTCGTGGCCCGCGAACCGCGAGCGGTCCCAGCGGCCTTCCTTCAGCGCCGCGTGTGCCTGTGGAATCGAGCGCGACAGGCCGAGCAGCAGACCCATGGTGTGCTCGGCCGCCGAGACGATGGTGGACTCGGGGGCGTTGGCGACGACGATTCCGCGGCGCGAGGCCGCGTCGAGGTCGACGTTGTCGATTCCGACTCCCGCGCGGCCGATCACCTTGAGCCGCTCGGCCTTCTCGATCAGGCCGGCGTCGAGGTGCGTCCCGCTGCGGATGATGATCGCGTCGTAGTCGGCGATGCGCGCGGCGAGGTCGCCGTCCGCGTCGACATCGACGTCGAAGCGCTCGCGGAGGAGGTCGATCCCTGCCTCGGCGATCCGCTCCCGGACGAGAACCTTCACACGGATACGGGCTCTGCGAACGCCTCGTGCGCGGCGGTCACCGCAACGCTGCGCTCTACGTCGGCTCCTGCCTCGACCAGCGCGAGCTCGAGCGCCGTGAGCGCCGTCGTGACGTCGAAGACATCGATGTAGCCGATGTGGCCGAAGCGGACGATCTTCCCGCGCAGCTCGCCCTGGCCGCCGATGATGGTCACGCCGGAGCGCTCGCGCATGGAGAGGACGATCGAGCCGCCGTCGATGCCCTCCGGCATCTTGATCGCCGTCACGACGGCCGACCGGTCCTCGTCCGGCGAGAAGAGCTCGAGACCCATCGCCTTGACGCCGGCGCGCGCCGCGCGCCCCAGGCGGAGGTGGCGCTCATAGGCGGCCTCGAGACCCTCCTCCAGGATCATGCCGAGCGCGACGTCGACCCCGAGGAAGAGCGAGATCGCCGGCGAGAACGGGTTCTCGCCTTTCTCCTGGGCGGCGCGGGCGCGCTCCCAGTCGAAGTAGTAGCGCGGCGAGGCCGCCGAGCGCGAGGTCTCGAACGCGGCCTCGGAGACCGAGACGAACGCAAGCCCGGGCGGGCTCATGAGCGCCTTGTGCGAGCTGGTGATGACGACGTCAAGGGCCCATGCGTCGGTCTCGAGCGGCACCGCTGCGAGGCTCGAGATGGCGTCCACGACGACGAGCGCGTCAGAGCCGGAGATCCGCTCGGCGATCGCCTGGATGTCGGAGACGACGCCGGTGGAGGTGTCGGAGTGCGTGAGGAAGACGATCGTCGCGCCGCCCATCTCCTCGAGTTGCGCGCCGACCTCCTCCGCGCTCGGCGACTCGCCCCAGCCGTAGCGGAGATGTGTCAGCTTGCAGCCGTACACCTCCGCTTGCGCGGCGAAGCGCTCCCCGAAGAAGCCGTGCGAGACGACGAGCACCGGATCGCCGGGCGAGGCGAGGTTCTGGAAGACGGACTCCATCGCGCCGGTCCCGGCGGAGGTGAGGTGGACGATGTCGTTCTCGGTGCGGAAGACCTGCTGCAGCCGCTCGGTGACGCGCTCGAGCGTGCCGCGGAAGTCCGGCGAGCGGTGGTGGATCATCGGCGCGGCCGTCGCCGCCAGCACCTCCGGAGGTACGGGCGTCGGGCCCGGAGTCACGAGGTAGCGCTTCTCGGGCATCTACGGTGAGATTAACTCACGGTATGGAGGCACTGCTCGCGTTCGCCGCCGCGCTCCTCGCGCTGCGCCTCGCCGGGGATCTTCTCGGCCGTTGGCGCACGCGACGCGCTCCCCAGCTCGCCGCGTGGTCGGCCTCGCTCCTCGCCTACGCGGTCGCATCCGCCGCATTGGCCTGGGGTGCTGCGGCGGGCTGGGACGACCGCGCGTTTCGCGTCTACTACCTCTGCGGAGGCCTCCTCACCGCGCCGCTCCTCGGCGTCGGCTCGTTGCTCCTCTCGGGCCGTCGCTGGGCCGCGCCGGTCGCGTTCGCCTCCGGTGGGCTCGCCGTCGGGATCGCGCTCGCGGTCCCTCTGACCGCTCCGGTGACGGGCACGTCCATCCCCGAGGCGCAGGACCACCTCGACTTCTGGCCCGCCCGGCTCGTCGCCGTGCTCGGGAACTCCCTCGGCACGCTGGCCGTCGTGGTCATCGCACTTTCGACACTCCGGCGGCGCCCCATCGGAAACGGGCTCATCCTCGCCGGCGTCGCGATGGCAGCCGCGGGAAGCGCCGTCGCCGGGCTCGGGGCCGCGCCGACCGCGGTCTTCATCGCGGTGGCCGCGCTCCTGCTCTACGCGGGCTTTCTGTTCTCGAGCGGCGAGCGGGTGTCGCTCAGCCCATCACGCCGAAGAGCTGACCGAACAGCTCGTCGAGAGGCTTCGGGCTCTTCGGCGGGCTGAACGAGACGTCTCGCCCGAAGTCCGAGAGCTCGACGGTGACCGAGAAGGCGCCGTCCGACGACTCGAGCTCCTCCGAGTCGAAATGGAGATCCTTCGGCGGGTTCAGGGTGAGCTCGAGCTTTCTGGGCAGGGCGTCGTCCTGGCCGACGTCGACGACGAGATGGCTCGTGGCGGCGACTTTCTCGAAGAGCGCGCGGTCGTTGTCGCCCAGCTCGATGCCGCCGTATTTCTTCACCAGGTCGGCGAAGGCGCCCGCGCGCAGGCGGCCGTCGAACTCCCAGGTCGCGGCCCCGTCGACGTCCGGGCCCTGGGCGATCTCGCCGTCGAAGAGCTGCGTGAAGAGCTTGCCGAGCCCCGCGGGCGTCGTCAGCTCCATGAGGAGCTCGCCGTTCTCCTCGCCCGCCTTCTTGAGCGCATCCGAGACCCCAGCGTCGGCGTGGTACCACTCGCTCATGAAGCGGACGTAGACATCGTGCTCGTCAGCGAGGACGCGCGCGCCGAGCGTCCCGCCCGGGAAGGTGACCTGCACGTCGCCGGTCATCGCCGAGCTGGAGACGTCGCCCTCGAAGTGGATGCCGAGCTGCGCGTTCGTCCCGGAGATCTTGCCCCCGTGGGCGTCGACGACCACATGCGCGCTTCCCGCGCCCCGGAGCGCAGTCAGGGCGTCGGCCGCGAACGCGGACTGGCTCGGCGGCTCTCCCGCTCCGAGGTCGTCGAAGCGCTGGCCGCATCCGGCCGAGCCGAGGACGACGGTGAGCACGAAGAGGAACGCGAACGTGGAGGCGAAGCGGCCCACGAAGCCGATATCGGCAGCCGGTGCCGGAACCCGAGACTCGAAGGGGTGCTTAGAACCTGAAGCGGGTCGCGCTCTCGGGATAGTCGCTCTCGCGCCAGGCAAAGGCGCGCTTCGGTGCGAGCGCGTACACGACCGAGCCGGCGTCCTCGAACTTGATCTCCAGGGTGTATTTCTCGCCGTAGGCCGCCGCCAGCACGTCGAGATCCTTCCGCGCGGTGACCTCCTCGACGGGGCCCTCGAGGATCACGACCTCGTCGCCGCTTTCCAGGTGGACGACCGCGAACGGATTCGCCGCGAGATTCTGCCCCTTGCGCGACCCGCGCGCGGTCGAGAAGTAGAAGACACCGTCGTGCCAGAGGCCCCAGACCGGCGCTGCGTGTGGCCGGCCCGCCTCGGAGGCGGTTGCCACCCAGTAGTTGTGCGCGCGCTCGAGTCGCTGGGTGGCCCACTCCCACTCGAGCAGGCCGGCGCCCTCGTCGGCGGCCCAGATCCCGTAGCTCTCGTGGAACCGCGGACGGTCGGTCCGGGGCGTGCTCACGAGGAGATCTTCTCGCGCAGGCGCTCGTTCACGACCCTGGGATCGGCCTTGCCGCCCGTTTCCTTCATCACCTGGCCGACGAGAAAGCCGAGGACGCCTTCCTTGCCGGCCCGGAAGGTCGCGACCTGCTCCTCGTTCGCGGCCAGCACCTTGTCGATGACCGGGTCGAGCTCGGAGGCGTCCGAGATGGCGGTCTCACCGAGGTACTCATCGGCGGAGAACCCGGAGTCGCCGCTCCGCTCCAGGGCCTCGATGAAGGCCGCGCGTGGGATGCGCTCGCGCTCGGCGATCAGCTTGCCGAGCTCTGAGCCGTTCACCGCCTCGGGATCGACGCCGGTCGCGGCGAGCTGGTTCATGACGACATTCGCGACCGGGCGCCGATCACCCGGGACGCGCTCGTAGAGGCTGTCGCGGCCGCTCGCCACGAGGCCCTCGGCGAGGTCGAAGCCGACCTCGGCCTCGAGCCGGCGGATGCGGGCCGCGGGCAGCTCGCCGATGTCGTCGATCGCGGCGGCGATCATCTCGACGGGCGGCTCGACCGGGACGAGATCCGGTTCCGGGAAGTAACGGTAGTCGTGCGCTTCCTCCTTCGAGCGCAACGGCGCGATCGTCCCGCTGGACGGGTCGAAGTGGAGCGTCTCCTGCTGGATCTCTCCCCCGGCCTCGTAGATCTCGATCTGGCGCCTGAGCTCGGCGTCGATCCCGTCGGCGACGAACTTGAAGGAGTTCATGTTCTTCAGCTCAGTCTTCGTGCGGAAGCCGGTGTCCCCCACCTGGCGCACGGAAACGTTGGCATCGCAGCGGAGCGAGCCCTTTTCCATCTCCGCGTCGGAGATGCCGAGCTCGACGACGGTCTGGCGCAGGAGCTGGAGGAACCGGCGAGCTTCGTCGGCCGAGCGCACGTCGGGCTCCGAGACGATCTCGACAAGCGGTGTGCCGCCACGATTGAAGTCGACCAGGGAGTACTCGGCGCCGGCGATCCTGCCGCGCGTTCCGCCCACGTGAATGGTCTTGGCGGCGTCCTCCTCGAGGTGCGCGCGGACAATCCCGATCTCGCGGTCGCCATCGGAGCCGGGCACGACGAACTTGCCGCCCGCGCAGAGCGGGATGTCGTACTGCGAGATCTGGTAGCCCTTCGGCAGGTCGGGATAGAAGTAGTTCTTACGGTGGAAGAGCGCGTGCGAGGCGATCTCGCAGCCGAGCGCGACGCCGAGCTTCACGGTCCACTCGATCGCCTTCTTGTTCGGGACCGGCAGCGTGCCCGGATGGGCGAGGCAGACCGGGCAGGTGCGCGTGTTCTCGGACTCGCCCCAGATGTTCTCGCAGCGACAGAACATCTTCGTCCGCGTCTTCAGCTGGACGTGGATCTCGAGGCCGATGACGGGTTCCCACTCAGCCACGAAGCCGCTCCGGGACGAAGTCGAAGTCGAGGGCCTGCTCGAGCGCGTGGGCCGCGCGGAACATGAGGTTCTCCGAGAACTGCGGCCCGAGGATCTGCAGGCCGACCGGCAACCCGTCGGAGAGGCCACACGGGATCGAGAGGCCGGGCAGGCCCGCCATGTTGGACGGGATGGTGAGCAGGTCCGAGAGGTACATCGCGAGCGGGTTCTCGGCCTTCTCGCCGACCTTGAACGCCACCGTCGGGCTTGTCGGGCTGAGCAGGAGGTCGAAGTCCTCGAAAGCGGCCGCGTGCTCCTGCGCGATCACCGTCCGCACCTTCTGCGCCTGGCCGTAGAAGGCGTCGTAATACCCGGCCGAGAGCGCATACGTGCCGATGAGGATGCGACGGCGCGGCTCGGCGCCGAAACCCTCCCAGCGCGTGCGCGAGTAGAGGGCCGTGAGGTCGCCGTCGCCCGCGGCGCGAAACCCGTAGCGGACGCCGTCGTAGCGGGCGAGATTGGAGCTCGCCTCCGCCGGCGCGACGAGGTAGTAGCAGGCGAGGCCGTAGTCGACGGAGCACGGCAGGCGGCACTCCCCCACCTCGGCGCCGAGCTCCTCGGCGAGCGCGATCGCCTTCGCGACCGACTCGGTCACTCCCGGCTCGATGCCTTCGGCCTCGTTCAGCTCCTTCGGGATGCCGATGCGGACGCCTTCGAGGTCCGCGCTGTCGGGGATCTCAACGGGCTCGGGGAGCTCGACGGTGGTCGAGTCGCACGGGTCTCGGCCCGCGATCGTCGCGTAGAGGCGCGCGCAGTCGCGGACGGTCTTCGTGATCGGCCCGACCTGGTCGAGGCTCGAGGCGAAGGCGACGATGCCGTAGCGGGAGACCGTGCCATAGGTCGGCCTGAGGCCCACGAGCCCGCAGAGCGAAGCCGGCTGCTTGATCGAGCCGCCGGTGTCGGAGCCGAGACCCCACGGAGCGAGGCCGCCGGCGACGGCCGCCGCGGTGCCGCCGGACGAGCCGCCCGGAACGCGCTCGGGATCCCAGGGATTCCTGGACGGCCCGTACGCCGAGTTCTCCGTGGACGAGCCCATGGCGAACTCGTCGAGATTCGTCTTGCCGATGAGCGGCAGGCCGGCTTCCTTGACGCGCGTCGCGACGGTGGAGTCGAAGACGGGGACGTAGCCCTCGAGGATGCGCGACCCGGCGGTGGTCGGCACGCCGCGCGTCGTGATGTTGTCCTTGAGCGCGATCGGAACGCCGTCGGCCGCCCCGCCGACGACGTGGAGGTAGGCGTGAAGCTCCGGGTCGCGCTCGCCGATGGCCTCGACATACGCGCCGGCAAGCTCGTCGCCGGAGACGTCACCGGACTCGAGCATGCGGGCGGCTTCCTCCGCGGTGAGGCGAAGGGTGTCGATCATGGGGCGGCTCCCAGGGGCCACCCCACGCCACCACCCGCTTTCACGCTAACGCGGAAAAACGCACCCGTGGCGCGCGAAAGAGCGAAAAAGGGCAAAAGCGTCACGACCCCACCGCCGGGACGCGAAACGCCCCGTCCACCGGGTCCGGCGCATTCGCCAGCGCATCTTGCGGCGAGAGCGACGGCCGCGGCTCGTCCTCCGCCCACGCGTTCACGACTGCCAGGGGATGTGAGGTCGGCTCGACGTCCGAGAGGTCGAGCTCGGCCACCTTGCCCACCGCCTCGAGGATCGCGCCGAGCTCCTCGCGCACGCGGTCGACCTCGCCCTCGGGTATCTCGAGGCGCGCGAGGCGCGCTACGTGCAGTACGTCTTCTCTCGTGATCGCCATACGACCTCCGGAAAGCTGTCGCCCGAACCTTAAAAAGAGACGGGCCCCGTTTGGGGGGCCCGTCATGCGGCTTGCTCGAACTTCGGGCTAGATGACCGAAACGTTCGCCGCCTGCAGGCCCTTCTGGCCCTGAACGACCTCGAACTCGACGCGCTGCCCCTCCTGGAGGGACTTGTAGCCGTCCATCGTGATGGCCGAGAAATGGACGAAGACGTCCTCTCCCTCAGCGCGCTCGATGAAGCCGTAGCCCTTCTCGTTCGAGAACCACTTGACGGTGCCTTCTGCCAACGTACTGCCTCCTTCACAAACAACGACGGCCCGGCAACGAGCCGTCGCGTAGCTACTAAACGCCGCAGCGTGCTGCGGCGTCACCAGAGTAGCGTCAGTCCAGGGGGAAGGCAAGCTGACCCGCCTGGTAGCGGGCAGCCTTCACCGTGTTGCGCAGAAGCGACGCGATCGTCATCGGCCCGACTCCGCCCGGAACCGGCGTCAGCAGGCCTGCTTTCCCCTGCACGTCCGGTGCGACGTCGCCGACCACCTTGCCCTCGACCCGGTTGATTCCAACGTCCACGACGGTCGCTCCCTCACGCACCATCTCGGCGGTGATCATCCCCGCCCGGCCGACCGCGGCGACGACCACGTCGGCTTCCCGCACGACGTCGCCGAGGTCTCGCGTGCGGCTGTGACAGATCGTCACGGTCGCGTGCTCGGCGAGGAGCAGGAGCGCCATCGGCTTGCCGACGATGTTGGAGCGTCCGACGACCACGGCCCTCGCACCGATGAGCTCGACCTCGTACTCGCGCAGGATTTCCATGATTCCGGCCGGCGTCGCCGCAACGAACGTCGGGCTGCCCTGCAGGAGGTGGCCGGCGCTGAACGGATGGAAGCCGTCCACGTCCTTGATCGGCGCGATCGAGCGGATGATCCGGTCCTCGTCGATCTGGTCGGGAAGCGGAAGCTGGCAGAGGATCCCGGTCACGTGGTCGTCGGCATTGAGGTCGCTCACGACCTGGAGGAGCTCCTCTTCCGTCGTCTCGGCCGAAAGCTTGTGGTCGAACGGCTCGATGCCGACCTCGCGGCAGGCCTCCTGCTTGCGCTTGATGTAGATCTCGGATGCGGGGTCGTCGCCGACGAGAACGGTGGCGAGGCCGACGGGCCGGTCGAGCGCCGCGACGTCCTGCGCCACCTCCGCGCGGACGCGTTCGGCAAGTCCCTTTCCATCCATGAGGACAGTCACGGCGCGACACGTTAGCCTGCCGGGGCAGATGGAGTCAGAACAGCTACCTCCGTTCGAGCATTCCGACGACCGCGCGGCCTACGAAGGGGTCCTCCGGTACTACGAGCTGGCCAAACGCGCCGAGTGGCAGGTGCGGGATCTGCCCTGGAACGACATGCCGCCTGTTCCCGAGTACAAGGGCAGCCCGCAGAAGCTCGCGCGCCGGCGAGACATGTGGCGCTCGGTCGTCACGCAGCAGCTCCAGGCCGACGAGCTGGCGGTCGAGATGGCGACGCAGCTCTTCCGCATGGCGCCGGATCCCGAGGCGAAGCTCTACTACACGACGATGGTGCAGGACGAGTCGCGCCACACGGAGGCGTGGCTGCGTCTCGTCGATGCGGCAGGCGGCCGCGGCGAGCCCGACCCGTACCTGAACCAGCTCGCGAAGATGCAGATCGAGGCCGACACGCTCGAGGAGAAGGTCGTGAACATGCAGGTCTTCTACGAGCGGCTCATCATCCCGCGCTTCCGCCTCATCGCCCGCTCGTCGCGCGGCACCGTGCTCGAGGACCTCTGCAACCGCCTCACGATCGACGACGGCATCCACCACGGCTCCGGAATGGCCTACGCGCGCGTCCTCATCGAGAATGCGCCCGAGAAGACGAAGAAGCAGATCGTCGCGTCCTCGAACAGGATGCTGCCGATCTTCGCGCAGCACGCGCTCTGGCGGCCCAAGGCGCGCGAGCTCGTCGGCGCGCTCATGCGGGACACCGACGTCCGGCGGCTCCGCGAGGACCTCGAGACCGGCGTCCGCCTCGCGACCTCGCTGGGCCTCGACGTCTCCGACGTCCAGATCCCGTCCTGAGCGCCTCGTCCCGCAGCCGCTGGCCGCGCAAGAACGACCCCGAGTCGATCCGCGCGCGCCAGGAGCTGCTCGGCCTCGACGGGGTCGTCACCGACCACGACCTCGCTCCCCTCGCAAAGGCCACCGAGGCGATCACCGGGGTCGCGGTCGTCCCCGTGGCGGTCGTCGGGCCCGTCGAGCTCGAGCTCGGCGAGTACGAGCTGGAGGAGCCCGAGGGCCGGCTCGTCGAGCGCGGGCGGCACCGGGATTCGGTCTACGTGCCGCTCGCGAACACCGAGGGCGGGCTCTCGATCTCGCTGTTCCGCGGCGCGAAGTCCGCCGCCGAGTCGGGCGGCTTCCGCACGCACGTCCTGCGGGACCGCGTGACGCGGGCCTCCGCGTTCCTCTTCGAGTCGACCGCCGACGCCGTCGCCTTCTCCCGCTGGGTGGAGGGGCAGGTCGGCGCGATGCGCGACTGGCTCGCGGGCGAGCCGATCGGCGGGCTCTCCAAGCACGCCAAGCTGCGCGAGCTGGAGACGCATGTTGTCGGCCCCACGTGCCACGTCCTCTACGCGTATACGACGGGCGACGCCGTCGGGATGAACATGATCACGCGCAACTCCTACGCACTGAACCAGGGGTTCGTGCTGGAGAACGCGCCGGTGAAGCCGAAGCGCGCCGTGCTCGAGGGAAACATGGGCGGGGACAAGAAGCCCTCGCACCGCTACTTCGAAGGCGGCGGGCACGGGAAGACGGTCATCGCCGAGTGCACGCTGACCGAGGAGGCCGTGCGGCGCGTGCTCAAGACGACGCTCGACGACCTCGCCGACCTCGCTTTCGTCGGCACGCACGGCGCGGTCGCCTCCGGGATGCAGTCCGTCGCGTTCACGCCCGCGACGGCGATCGCCGCGATGTTCATCGCAACGGGCCAGGACGTGGGCATGGTCGGGACGAGCTCGATGGCGCACGGCACGGCCTACCGTGTGGAGGGCGGCCTACACGCGACCATCCGGCTGCCGGGGCTCGAAGTCGCGACCATCGGGGGCGGTACCACCCTCCCCTCTGCGAGCACCTGGCTCGGACTCGTGGACTGCGCCGGGGCCGGCAAGGTCTACCGCTTCGCGCAGATAGTCGCCGCGGCCACGCTCGCGCTCGAGATCTCCGCATCAGCGGCGATGGCGACGGCGGGCTCGGAGAATTTCTACAAGGCCCACTTCGAGCGGGGCGGCCTTCGATAGACATCCCTCCTCACCATGACCCCGCCTGTTGGGGTTGCGGGGAGGAGAACCCGGACGGCATCCACCTCCCACGGCCGGCCGAGGAGGGGATCGAGCGCTATGCCGCGACCTTCTCCTTCGGCGAGCGGCACCAGGCGGGGCCAGGGATCGTGCACGGCGGCCTCGTCGGCGCGGCGCTCGACGAGGCGTGCGGCCTGCTCGCCACCTGGCACCGCTTTCCGGCCGTCACGGCGAGGATGTTCGTGCGCTACCGGAAGCCGGTGCTCATCAACCGCGAGCTCGAGATCGCAGCATGGGTGACGGAAAGCCGCGGCCGGCGCATCCATATCGACGGCCAGCTCCGCCTCCAAGGCGAGGTGCTCGCCGAGGCACGCGGCGCCTTTTTGCACGTGCCGCTCGAGCATTTCCTCGCGAGCCCCGAAGGACGCGCCGCCGGCGAGGCCTGGCGGCGACGCCTCCAGACCGACGGCGGCTAGCGTCCGGCCAGGACTCCTTCGAGCAGCTCGCGCCAGCGCGCGCCCAGGACTTTCTCACTCGCCTGGGCTTCATAGGTCGCCCTTCCGGCGGCTGCCAGCCGCGCTCCCAACGTCTGATCGTCCGCGAGGCGCTGAACCGCTTCTGCGAGTGCTTCGGGATCGCCCCGAGGCACGAGCAGGCAGTCTTCGCCGTCGGTGAGAAGCTCGCGCGCCGCAGGCGTGTCCGCGGTCACAACCGGGACGCTGCAGGCGAGCGCTTCGAACACCTTGTTCGGAATCACCCGGCCGGCCTTCCCCGTGGTTCCGAAGATCCCGAGAGCGCAGCTGGCTCGCGCGTACTCCTGCGGCACCTCTCGATGGTCGAGCCAGCGGATCCACTCCACGTTTGGCGGAGCCGAGTCCAGCAACCGGTCGAGCTGTCCGCTCCCAACGATCCTGAACGGGATATCCGGCAGCAGGCGGGCGGCTTCGCGGATGGTCTCGAGGCCATGCAGCGGAATGAACTTGCCCACGAACAACGCGCTGAACTCGCTCGGCGCTCTCCAGGTCGGCTTGAACAGGCTTTCCTCGGTGCCGAGGAAGCAGACCGCGACGCACTCGCGCGGGAAGTCGCAGAGATCAGCGAGGAAATCTGCGTTGGTCTCGGTATCGACGACCACGAGATCGGCGGCGTGGAATGCGCCTCGATCGAGGCGGCGCAGCGCGCGCGCGGGGATCGATCCCGGGTCGAATCGCGCACGGTCGTCCACGAAGGTCTCCCAGAGGGAGAGCATCGGGTTGAAGACCACCGGTCGACCGCGGGCGACGTGGCGGGCCGCCCTCAGGTCGGCATGGCCCGGATATCCGACGACCAGGACATCGAAGTCGTCCGCGGGACGCGCGCGCCAGAGCTTCAGCTCGGCGCGAGCCAGCGGGAAGACGAGCCTGGGCCCGACGTCGTGTTTGTGCTCCTTCCCGGCCCAGATATCGACGTGGTTCTCGACCACCTCCACTCCGGACAGGCGAAGGGAGCTGATGACCTGCGCATTGCGCGGGTAGTCGCGCTCGTACGTCCCGAAGTAGAGGACCCTCATTGCCGTGGCCTTGCTACCGGGTCTGGGACGCTGCCCGGCTGATTCCCGTACGGCGGAAGACGAGTATGTCGCCCGATTCGAAAGCCACCGCCCACTCGGGATCGGCCTTCAAAGCTCGAATCGTCTCTGTCATGACAAGCGGTCTCGGGAAGCCCTCGATTGGCGGGATGGAATCCGTCGGATGCTGCTGCCGCCGGTCCGAGATCAGCACGGGCATCCACGTGTCGTGCCGGTCGATCACGATCCAGTCGGCGGGCTCGACGAGCGGAAAGCTGTACACGTTTCGACGCGCGGACAGATGCGATCCCAAGTGGTTCGTCGCGCTTACGGATGCGCCCGCCGGTATGAGGGAAATGGCCTCTTCGCGCGCAGCTCGCTGGTCGTCGAACTGGGCAGCAAGAAATCCTGTCCTGACAAAGGCCTCCGGCTTGGGTGCATAGACGATGAAGAGTGCACCCAGCATGACTGCGCACGCGAGTACACGCGAGCGCCGACGGAGCGGCGCCATCCAAAGAATCGCGACGGTCACCAGGAGCGGCAGGAGAGGCGTGCCGATGTAGCGGAGCGGTCCGAGAAGGTAGCCGGCAAATCCTGTCCAAAGAAGAACGACACCTGCCGCGCTTAACTGTGACTTAGGCGCAAACTTCGCCACGCCAATGACGGTCGCAGCGGCGAGAATCGGGATCGTCGGGGAGTTGATGTGCCCGTCGATTCGTAGGTCGGAAGGCCGCGAAGAGAGCAGATTCAGCGCCACCTGCGGGGCTGCGACGAGCGCAAGACCCGGCGCGCGCAGGAAGAGGCCCGCGAAGGGCATCATGAGCGCGAGCAGGAAGAAAAGGTCGCCGGGCGTCGCCACCTCGCGCGCGATCTGGAGCGGGTCGGAGAATAGGGTGCCGAAGATTCCCAGGGGCGAGTCCCCGGCGCCCGCGTATCGGTTGAGATAGAGGCTGGGGCCACCGCTGAAATGCGGGATCACCACCTCGAAGGCGATTGCGACCCACGCGAGTGAGATGAGTGCCGTACACGCTCCGAAGATGAAGCGACGGTGGCGAAAGGCGTACCAGATGCTCAGGCCGGCGACGAAGACTCCCATGTGTTCCTGACTCGCGAGGACAGGGAGGCATGCCACCGAGAAGTGCCACGGCTTGTCTTCGTCTGCGAACCAGATCGCGACGAGCAGGAACGGGATTGCCAGGGTCGTCGGGTGGAAATCGTTCATCACCTGCCACTCGAGCGCGGGGTGCAGCAGGTAGGCGAGCGCGAGAAGAAGAGCGACCTTCTCGGACTGAAGATGCTTGCGGCCGAGCCAGTAGAGCGGCAGCGCGCTCAAAGCAACCGCGACGGCTTGAACCGTGACGAGCAGCGCAGGGCTCGGCCAGATCCGCCACAGAGGTGCGAATACGACGAGGAGGGGATCGACGTGGACGCCAAGCCTGACGATCTCGTTGCCGGTCACCTCGGTGACCGAGAGCGGTCGCGCGTGTGCCGTGCTCCAGACCGCCTGCACCATGTTGCCGAGATCGAATCGCCGCGTCAGAAACCCTCGGTAGGAGAGGTAACTGACCGCTGCAAACACGAAAGCCCAGAAGGACATGGCCGTGAGGAAGATCGTGTACGGCCGTGCAACCGCCTCGCGAAGGCGGGTGACCTGACGTGAGCGCAAGGCCTCCCGGCTTCGGCGAGCGGTCAGGGCTTCCATGGACCGGCGCTAGTGAAGAATCTCGTCCGCATAAAGGTCGAGCTGGTCGCTCCGGCTCGACCGTTCGGCGTGCTGGTTCGTGAACAGCTCGCTGATGAGCCCCAGCGAGAAAAGCTGCATCCCGACGACGACGAGGAGGGCGCCGAGGACCAGCAGCGGACGCCCGCCGATGGCACTCCCGGAGAACTTGAGGATCGTCAGATAGACGAGGCACGCAGTGCCCACAAGGCCGATCAAGACGCCGAGGCCGCCGAATAGGTGGAGCGGCCTGTTTCGGTAGCGCCCCATGAACGACACGGTTACGAGGTCGAGGAAACCCCGCAGATACCTCTCGAGCCCGTACCGCGACCGTCCGTGCTCACGTGGACGGTGGTTCACGGGGATCTCGGTGATCCGGAAGCCATACTGGTGCGCCATCACCGGCACGAATCGGTGGAGCTCGCCGTAGAGGCGGAGCCTGTGGACGAGCGGGGCCCGATATGCCTTCAGGCCGCAGTTCACATCGTGGATGCGAACGCCGGTCACGTGGCCCGTGACGGAGTTGAAGACGTGAGAGAGCCAACGGCGCGAGGCGGGGTCGTTCCGCTTTTCCTTCCAACCCGACACGAGGTCGAAGCCCTCGTCGAGCTTCGCGAGAAGTTTGGGGATCTCCGCAGGATCGTCCTGGAGGTCGGCGTCCATCGTGATGATCACGCTGCCTCTGGCCTGCTGGAAACCCGCGGCCAGTGCCGTCGCCTTCCCGAAGTTTCGACGGAGACGCACAACCCTGACGTTTCGGAAGCGCGCGTGCAACCCGGCGAGGACGATGAACGAACCGTCGGTGGAGCCGTCGTCGACGAAGACGACCTCCCAGGCGCGACCCATCGGCTCGAGTGCGTCGGCCAACTCGTCGTACAGGTCGATCAGCGTGTGCTCCTCGTCGAGGAGAGGAACGACGACTGAGAGCTCCGGCGCAGGATCGTCTTCTCGTTGCAGGGGAAGAGGCGCAAGCTGCACCCCGTAGCCGGCGAGGTCCTCTTTCCGCGGAACCATGAAAGTGAACCTAATGCGACTTTCGATCCGGCTGCAGACCCCTTCGGATAGTGGCGGCTCTCCTTTGGGCGAGGTTATGGAGGACCAGGGTTGGAACTGCGGCAAGATCAGGGAGTGGAACACGCCCAGTCGCACGAATGGGGGACCGCGCCTGAGTTCGTGGGACCCCGCCATGACCTCCGCGAGAAGCTCCTCCTCGAGGTCTTCCTCCGCGCCCGGCCAGGCCCGTCCGTCTTGAACGCAGGCGCCGGCCTCGGGAGCTTCTCGAGACTCTTGGAAGAGCGTCGCTTCGACGTCACGAGCACGGACGTGTCCCAGGCCGCCGTGGACCACCTCCGGCGAATCGTGCGCGGCCGCGTCCTCGATGCCGAGCTCGAAGCGTTGCCGTTCGACGCTGAAAGCTTCCATGCGGTCGTGTTGGGAGAGGTTCTCGAGCACGTCCGTGACGATGTCGGAGGACTTCGCGAGGTCGCCCGCGTCCTCAAGCCGGGAGGGGTGGTGGCCATCTCGGTCCCGGCGAACCCGGCCTGGTTCTCTGCCAGCGACCGCTGGGCGGGGCACTTTCGCCGCTATTCTCGGGAAGGGCTCATCGCGGCGTGCGCGGCGGCGAACCTGAGAGTCGAGACGTGTGTTGGCTGGGGGTTTCCCGTGGCAAGCGCCTACCACCGCTGGGTCTACGACCGGCGCGCCGCGCGGTTCGCGAATCGTGGCCACCCCTCCCCGCTCACGCGCTTGTTCATGCTTGTCCTGAAAGGGCTGCTCCAGGTCGACAAGCTGTTCGTCGGAGTCGATCGGGGCGCCCTCGGGTTTCTGGCGATCGCGCGCGCTCAACCTCCCCCCGACGGGGAATAGCAGCGCGTCACCGGCCGGAGATACTGCGAGGTGTATGGAGCGATGCGAGGGCTACTACCGTCTCGAGAACCGCCGCTGTGACCGCACCGCGACCCGGGACGTGCGCGCGGCCGACGGACAGTACTACCAGGTGTGCGAATACCACTCGCGCCAGACCTGGACGGCCAGTGTGGCTCACTGGCATGGCGACACGGAGCTCCGATCGTCCGCGCCGACGCCCGTTCGCCCCTCGCCGGCCAGGCCGCGCTCCCTCGCGCTGAGCTGAGCGGAAGAGAGATCGATCCTCGGTGGAAACACCTGGGGTCGATTTTTGTTGCAACTAGTGCTACGAAAGGGTTAGTAAGTGCTGCGGCGTCGGATCATTCTCTGGCTGTGTTTCCTCGGAGCCGCCGGAATGGCGGTGTGGGCGACGCTTGCCGTCTCACTCGCGAGCGGTCTCGCTCTTGCCGGTTATCTGGCCCTCTCCGGCGCCGTTGTCCAGCGTCTGCTGGCCTACCAGAGCCGCGTTGCGGAATCCGCTGTCGCCGATGAACGGCGTCGCCTCGCGCGCGAATACCACGACGGACTTGCTCAGGAGCTGGCATTCCTCACGCCGCGACTCACAGCCGCGGCGAGGGATGACCTCCGTCTGCGACCCCTGTCCGAAGCCGCGGAGAGAGCGCTTCAGGAGTGTCGCCTCGCGATCGCGGCGCTCACGGTCGGCGCCGGGAACGACCTCTCGACCGCCGTCGTCGAGGCGTCGGAGGCGATCGCGGCGCGTGAGGGAACGCGGTTGACGCTCGATGTGGTACCCGGCCTCCAGGCCATCCCCAAGACCCAGGCAGCCCTCCTGCGCGTCGTCAGCGAGGCGCTGACGAACGCCTCGCGCCACGGGCACGCCGAACGAGTCCAGGTCGAGCTCAACAACGGAAATGGGCTCTTGCTTCGGATCAGCGATGACGGAGTCGGCTTCGACGCCCAGAATGCCCCCGGATCAGGCTTTGGCCTGGTCAGCATGAGGGAGCGAATCCAGGGGCTCGGAGGCGAGCTTCGGATCTCGTCCGAACCAGGTGCCGGAACGATCGTCGAAGCGCGGATCGTGTGACGCTCCACAAGATCCTCATCGCCGACGATCACCCTGCGACCCGGGCCGGAGTTCGCGCTGCGCTCGAAGGGTCGAAGTTCACGATCTGCGCGGAAGAAGCAGACGCGGTGGGCGCGGTAAACGCTGCTCTCGAGATGCGGCCGGACATCTGCCTCCTGGACATTCACATGCCGGGCAACGGAATCGTCGCAGCCAAGGAGATCCGTTCAGCCCTTCCAGGCTGCTCCATCGTCATGCTGACCGTGTCCCGAAACGATGACGATCTCTTCGCGGCGCTGCGGGCTGGAGCGCAGGGATATCTGCTCAAGGACACCGATCCGGGGCGCCTACCGCACGCCCTCGACGGCATCCTCGCGGGTGAGGCGGCGCTTCCCCGAACGCTCGTCGCGCGCGTCCTCGAGGAGTTCAGAGGCAGAGCAAGCCGCCGGCGAAGGCCCATCCGCCAAGGGGGTCAGGAACTGACGACCCGGGAGTGGGAGGTCCTTGAGCTCATGGGCGACGGGCTTTCCACCGCCGAGATCGCCGAGCGGCTCTTCATCTCAGGCGTCACGGTCAGGACTCATGTCGCCGCGATTCTCCGCAAGCTGCAAGTCGCCGACCGCAAGGCCGCGGTCTCGCTGCTCCAACACGCGGCGGATTGATTCCTCGCTACCGCCTGTGGATGGCGGCCTGCAGGATCCGCAGGATCCAGATCGACGAGAGCAGCGAATAGATCAGGACCGGGAGGCCGAGCAGAAAGGTCATGACGAGCGCCCGCGCGAGCGGGCTCATCGCGGGCAGCACCGCCTGGAAGGCGGGGAAGATCGCCTGCCCGACGATCAAGGCGATCCCGACGTGGATGATCGCAGTGCGCAGGCCTTCCGGGGCGATCCCCGGGAAACGAGCGTGGATCCAAAGCGCAATGGCCGAGGCGCCGAGGATCAGAGCGATGAGAAATTCCGACTTCGTCATAGCCTGAAAGCCTGTATCGGACGATTGGGCGTATTCCTACACTACCCAGACGTCCGGCGGACTACACGACCTTCGGGGGGCGCCCACGCGCAGGGTGCTTGCTAGCACGGGCGTGCTACCGCCCGGCTCGACGACCGATCGCGTTCAGCCGGCGCAGGGCATGGAGCCCCAGCGCACGCTCACTTGCCGGTGAACGCGTCCAGGAAGTTGAAGATCGCCGGCCCGAGCAGGATGAGGAAGATCGCCGGGAAGATGAGGAAGACGAGCGGGAACAGGATTTTGATCGGGGCCTTTTGGGCCCTCTCCTCCGCGGCTGCCTTGCGGCGCTTGCGCATCTCCGTCGCCAGAGAGCGCATGATGTCGCCGATCGAGACGCCGAGCGTCTCGCCCTGGGTTACCGCACGAACGAACGAGCGAACCGACGGAGTCTCCGCGCGCGCCATCATGTTCCGCAATGCCTCCTCAGTGCTCAAGCCCATGTTCTGCTCCTGAAGAGTCAGCCGTAGCTCGTCACCGAGGGGTCCCTCCACGCGCTCAGACGCGAGCTGCAGAGAGCCCGAGAAGCCGAGGCCGGCCTCGACCGTCACAACGAGGATGTCGACGAGCTCCGGAAGCTCGTATTCGATCTCCTCGAGTCGCGCGCGCGCTCTCCGATCGACGATGAGAAGCGGCGCTCTCCACCCGATGAGCGCGGCGATAAGGACACCGGGGATTACGAACCAGCCCGCGAAGCCGGTCGTCTGGGTGAACCAGACCCACGCGGCAGGGAAGGTAAAGGCGGCAAGGGTCTGGTACCCGATGAACTTCCGGGGCGCCGTCGTGTAGAGGCCGGCGGCCATCAAGCGATTCCGCAAGTCCGCCTCGCGGCTCGAGCCAAAGCGCTTGGAGACGAGACCGCCGACCGCGCCGGCGACGTCGTCGAGTGCACCACGCATGGCGGAGCTGGAGTCGCCCTCGGCTTGCCCCACGTTCGAGTAGCCGTAGCCGCCGATCTGACCCATGACCTCAGCCGTTCTCATGCGAGGCATTGCGACTGCCCGTCCGACGAGGTAGATCGCTGCCCCCGCGAGGAAGATTCCGATGACGAAGATAAACATGCGCCTACACCCTGATGTTGATGATTCGACGGATGACCAGCGAGCCCGCAACCACCATCAGGGCAGCGATGAGAAGTAGCAGCCGGCCGATGGGATGCTCGTACAGGGGAGTCATGTAATCGGGGTTCAGCAGCGTGACCGCGACGATCAAGAACACCGGCAATCCCGACAGAATCCATCGCGTCAGCCGACCCTGGGCAGTGAGGGTCCTGACGAGCCGGCGTAGCTCGAAGCGCTCGCGAACGGTGTCGGCGACGCGATCGAGCACCTCGGCGGTGTTTCCGCCCGTCTCCAGCTGAAGCGCTGATACGAGGCCGACCTGCTTCACGTCTTTGCTCCGCATTCGCCGGGCGATCACCTCGAACGACTGATCTAGGGGTACGCCCAATTGCTCGTCGGCAACGAGCCGTTGGAATTCCTGCCGCGAAGGCTCTGGTGCGTCGTCGACGACGACCGAGAGCGCGCCCACGAGGCTGTGCCCGGCGCGAAGAGCAGAGGCCAGGACCTGCAGATTGTCGGGCAGCTGTTCCGCAAAGAGCTGGCGCTGGCGCTCGGCCCTCCGCCGGATGGCCGACCGCACGATAAATGGCACGGTCAGGCCGACGAGGGCCGCGAGAGGGCCGGCCACGAGACTGAGCAAGTACAGGGCGACCAGGGTGGCGAGGACGGTCCAAGCCACGATCCGGATGGCGGGCATTCGGATCCTGCCCACGTCGAGCTCTTGCTTGAAGCGAGCCCACCAGGTCGCCCCCTGGAACGACTTCTCCGCGCGCTCGAGGAAGAGCTCCTTCGTCCTCTCCTCGGCTCGCTCCTCGGTCTCGGCCAGAGAGACGAACTCCGCCAAGCGCCTCCGGACCCCCTGCCCCCTCGGCCGCGCCAGGATGAACACGCTGAGAGAGATGAGGGCCGCGATGAGCAAGGCGATGGCGACCATCCCGATCGACGAGCGCACAAAGCGCTCGAGCGGCGTGCGATCGAATGGCTCGACGTTCGGCAGGTCGGACGGGGTCGTGTATCCCGCCGTGACGGCGCCTGGGTAGCCCTGCACGGTGACCGCGACGACTACGTGGTGAGCAGCCGGGGCATCCGAGCGGTAGCGGATGAGATATTCGCTCGCCAGCTTCGCGCCGAGCTCCCCGAAAATCGGCTCGAGGTCGGCGGGGGTGGCCGCTTCCGCGTACTGGCCGCCGCCACGCCGGCCGAGCTCGCCGAGCGCCGCGCCGTCGAACGCTTCGGAGCGGAGTCCCACGGTGAACACCCGAACCCCGGCTTCCCGCGCCTCCGTTGCGACATCATCGAGTGATTTCGCGCTCCCGTTGTCCGCTCCGTCCGAAAGCACGACGATCGACTTGGCGGCCACGTCGTCGTTCTCCAGCATGGTGACGGCCGTGCTTACCGCGTCGTAGACGTGTGTCCTCGCTCTGAGCTCGGGCGGAGTCGCAAGCGCTGCGTCGATCGCCGCCTGGTCGGTCGTCAGCGGAAGTCGCACCGTCGAGCGGTCGTTGAAGGTGACGATGCCGATCGCCTGCCCCGGCTGACGCCTGTCGACGAGCGCCTGTGCCGCGGCGACAGCTCCTTCGATCGCCGGCCCTTGCATGCTCTCGCTCGCGTCGATGACGAGCACGACGCCAAACTCGCTCGCATCGGCCTCACTCGCTGGAACAACGGTGACGTCCTTGACCACCTTGCCGTTTTCGCGGACGACGACCGACTCCGGAGTCAGGAACGTGTTCTCGGGCAGGCTGAGGACATAGGCGCGATCGGGGAAGCTCGATCCCCCGGTCGGCCGTAGATGAAGCCCGCTCGGCTCAGCCCCGCTCGCCGTGAGCGCGAACATACCCGCGAGCACCGGCACGATGAGCCCGATGAACCTCCGCTTCGTCATGAGGCGACGCGTGCCCCGTCTCCCGCACCGACGGGCCGCCCGGCGCGGCTCCCGAACAGGCTGACCGGGAGACTGACGCCGCGCTTCTCGAACTTGTGCAGGAAGGCGGGCCGAAGCCCGGTAGGAACGAGGCTTCCGATGACGACCCGCTCGGAGGTGACCTCCTGGATCTTGTACTCGAAGATGTCCTGCAGCGTGATGACGTCGGATTCCATCCGCTGAACTTCGGTGATCGCGGTCACGCGGCGGCCACCGTCTTCGAGTCTTTCGAGATGCACGATCAGATCGATGGCCGAGGCGACCTGCTGCCGGATCGCCCGGACGGGAAGGTCGTAGCCGGCCATGAGCACCATCGTCTCGACACGCGAGAGAGCATCCCGGGGTGTGTTGGCGTGAACCGTGCTGAGCGATCCGTCGTGGCCCGTGTTCATGGCCTGAAGCATGTCGAGGGCCTCGGCACCGCGGACCTCGCCGACGATGATCCGGTCGGGTCGCATGCGCAGTGAGTTGCGGACGAGCTCCCGGATGGCGATCTCGCCCTCGCCTTCGATGTTCTTCGGTCGAGCTTCGAGGCGGAGGACGTGCCGCTGGTTGAGCCGAAGCTCTGCGGCGTCCTCGATGGTGAGAATTCGGTCGTCCTCCGGGATCGCCGTCGAGAGCGCGTTCAGGAGCGTCGTCTTCCCCGAGCCGGTACCGCCGGAGATAAGCACGTTCAGCTCGGCGAGGATGCAGCGCTGGAGGAACTCGACCGACTCCGTCGAGAGAGTGCCGAGCCGAATGAGATCGGTCAGGTCGAGTCGCTTCTTGCTGAACTTCCGGATTGTGAGCAGAGGCCCACTCAGTGAAAGCGGCGGGATGATCGCATTCACGCGGCTGCCGTCCGGCAGGCGAGCATCGACCATCGGTGACGATTCGTCCAACCGCCGACCTACCTGCGCCACGATCTTGTTGATGATCCGCCGGAGGTGGGAGTCGTCGGTGAAACGAACCGTGGTCTCGTACAGCCTTCCCTGACGCTCGACCCAGACGTCGTACGGGCCGTTGACCATGATCTCGGTGACGCTCTCGTCCGCCAGGAGGCGCTCGAGAGGCCCGTGTCCGAGGATGTCGTCTGCAATTTCGGCGGCCAGACGCTCGCGGTCGTCCCGGGCCAACCCGTCCTCGCCCGCAAGGTGCGCCTTGATATCCGTGGAAACCCGCTCATGGAGAGCGCCCGGGTCCATGCTCGCGTTGAAGAGCTGAGGGCCGAGGTCGCCGATGACCGCGAGATGGATGCGGTTCTTGACCTCTGCAAACGGGTCCCTGCCGGTCGGCTGGGCGACCGGGCGAACGGTGGAAAGTCGTTCGTGGAGTTCCATCAGGACTTCCCCCGGCGGAGGTGGATCCGGCCATTCTTGGCGGCCGGGCTCGATCCGTTGTAGATGGCCGCGAGGCGCTGGAAGGACTTCGCCGCCTCGGACCTCGGCTTGGCAGAAACGATGGGCGTTCCTTCATTCACCGAGCGCGCGATGTCCCGTTCGCTCGGCACCAAGATGTCGGGCGTACGCCCGACGACGCTGCGCACGTCATCCTGCGTGATTCCCACGCGACTGTCGGCCCGGTTCAGGATCAGCTTGATCCGGTCAGCGGGATACCCCATCAGCTCGAGCGTCTCGAGGCCGAGCTTGGTGTTCTTGAGCGAGAGCGAATCGAGCATGCCGACCACCACGACCTCGGAGGACGAATCGATCGATGCGATCACCTCGGGTGTGAAGCCTGGCGGCGTGTCGACGATGACGTAGTCGTTCACCGTGCGGAGCGTGGCGTAGATCTCACGCAGGAACTCCGTGCGGATCACGCCGGCATGGTCCGGGCGCGTCGGGGCCATGAGCACACGTGCGCCCGACGGATGCTCGACGAGATAGGCCGAGATCTTGTCCGCGTCGAGCGAGCCGCCCGCTTTGACCAGGTCGTACAGTGTCTTGTCGGGGGTCAGCCCGAGAGCGAGACCGACGTCGCCGAACTGGAGATCGAGATCGACGACGGTGACCCGGTGACCCGCTTCGGCGAGGCTGACCGCAAGGTTCGCGGTCGTCACGGTCTTGCCAGTACCGCCCTTCGGCCCGAGAACGACGATCATCGGGGCCAGAGCGACACCGCTCGAGACGGTTGACCCCTCCTTTCGCGCCACGGCCTTCTGAAAGGCAAACGCGACATCGTCCGGTGCAGTCGGCAGAACGAGAATGTCGTCTGCACCCGCCTCGAACACTCGACGGACGAACCCGTCCGGCGGTCCAGTCACGAGAACGACCACTGGAAGATCGCCGTGCTGCTTGACAGATCCTTCGATCATGAAGAGGACGCGATCGGAATAGCCCGCGCAGGCGATCACGAAGAGATCGGTCGGGGTCTCCTGGAGCGTCGCCCAACCCTGTTCCAGGCCGTCCACGATCCCGACCATCTGGATGTCGACTCGCTGGCTGGGGAGTGCCGTCGTGAGGAGGGAGTGGTCAACTCCCTCGTCGACGGCTACGAGTGCTCGGACGGTCGGGTTCACGGCTGGCCCCCGAGCGCCCGGTAGACCTTAACCGGCGGCACTCCGAGGAGAATCGTCTCGACCGAGACGATCTCGGGGCTCGGTTCACTCGCCGACGCGCGGGGGCGCAGAATCGCCCAGAGCACTCCGTTGTCTGCTGCGAAGGCAGCGTCAGCGGCCTCCTTGTCGGTCATCTTCAGCGTCAGCTGGCTCTTGGAACCCCCCACGCCCGACCCGCTCGCCGGGCTCGACAGCACGAGGACATCCGGAACGATCAACTTCAGCACCGGCTTCGTCGCGGTTGCCGAATCGGCCTGACCGTTGCGCCCGACAGGCTGGATGTTGAAGCCGGCGTACAGATCGATGTGATCACCGGCCTCGAGCTGGGAGACCATTCCATGAGCGCCGTCCAGCGGCAGGGTCACGGCTCGCTCATCGCCGCTGATGCGGTTCGAGAGCGATGTGGAGGTGGACACGGCAAGCTTTCCGGCCGTCAGCTGCTCGCCGGGGTAGATGTCCGACGCGGCAACTCGGCCCTTCAGCGCGGCGGGATCGGTGATCGCACCGTCCACAACATCGCCCCGCGGCTGGCTGGAGAGCTGGTAGAGATCCTGCGAGGCGATGATGTCGCCCGAGGTTCCCTTCTCGATCAAGCCCTTTGCGACGAGGACGGTCACCGGGGCGCCCGAGGCGCGAACGCTTTCGCGATACCGATGTAGATAGGTGAGGAGAATGGCGGCAGCCAGCACAGCGGCCATCAGGCTGAGAGCGATCGTGCCGCCTCGTGTCGAGAAAAGTCTTTGCGCGAACTGCACTTTCATTCCTCCTTACTGGGTGAGCACGGCGACGCACGTGCCGAACGAGGTGAAATCACAGGACGAGCCACCGCCGCCTGTGTTGATCGTTTCGACGTACTTGATGAAGTGCCCGACGATCCAACCGCCCTGCTTGGTCGGTACCGGGTCGGCGCCGGTGCAGGGGTCGCCCTGGCCGCCGCCGTTCTTGCTGAAGCCGGTGACGTAGAAGCTCGCGAAGTTCGTGATCGGGATGACCGCGTTGCCGCTTCCGCCGAAGGAGCCGAAGGGCGTCACGAAGACAGGAATGATGCGCGGATCACCCGGCGGGATGTCGTCGGGGATCGTCACCAGGCCATCACCGTTGACGTCCTTCCAGTTGATCGGGTTGACGCACGCGTTCACGCCGCCATGGATGCGGTCCAGCATCCCCTGGTACACCTGGCCGACGGATCCACCGGTCTGCGTCCGCGTGCATGCCCACGAAGCTGTTTGCGGGAGCGTCGAGTAGTACTGATAGGACTGGCACGCGGAGCCCTGGTTGACGGTGTAGGTCGGAGTGCACCCGTTTGCGAGCTCGTACGCGAGATTCGTTCCCGCACCTGGATCGCAGTCGATTGCCTGGTCCTGGCTTCCATCCACCTTGAGCGCGGTGGCCGGCGCGGCCGGGTCGGTCGAGTTCTGCTGCAGGCTCGAGACGATGCCGATGGTGACCGTCAGCGTGTGCGAGCCGAGCGTGAGCGAATTCGCTCCCGGGCCGATCTCCGAGACGGAGACGTACTCCACCGGGTCGCTGCCCGCGCCTGCAGCGTAGGAGCGTTGGACGCCCGTGAAGGTGCCCGAGAGTCGATTGCTCCCCGACCCGGTGCCCCAGTTGAGGTCGATCGAGTGCGGCAGACCGTCGGCCGGCATGACGGGATAGCCGCCGGTCACGGTGGTGGTGAAATAGCCGGCGTTCGGGCCCGTGGCGTTGTAGGTCATGTTGCAGCCCTTCGGGTTCTGTCCGCCGTTCGGACAGCCGTAGCCGTCGACTTTCAGCAACGCGTTGACGCCGCCCTGGTTCGAGCCCAGGGTCGGATCGGTCGTCCCCGTGCCGAAGTCAACCTGCGCGCGCACCCCGACGGCACAGCCGGAATGCAGGAGGAAGTACGGGCCCGAGCCATCCAGGCACGTCTGGTTGTAGAGAGACACGTCGCGGACGATCGGGACTGCAGCAGTCCCGGTTCCCGTGGTCGAGTACCCACGGATGAAGCTGAGCCCGGTCCAGGGACCGGCTGCCCCGCCGTCGTAGCACTCGACGAGCACCTGGTTGCAGGTCGCGCTCAGCGTACTGCTTGGCGTCCAGCCCGGGATGCCGCTCAGAGCGACGACGACGCCCGTCCGCGCGCTCGCGATATCGACCGCTCCGCCGGCGGTCGCCCACTGCGTGAGAGTGACCCCGTTCATCGTCGTTGGGTCACCTTTGGTGAGCTGCTGAGTCGCGATGATCGTGCCGGCGTTCGCCTCGTCGATGAAGAGCACGGCTCCGGAAACGGGGTTGTTGTCCGGGACGCCGACCGGAAGCGCACCGGAGCTCGTCTCCTTCTGTTTCACCTCGACCCGGGCGCGTGCGTTGACTGCCTCGACGGAGGCGAGGCGCCAGAACCACGGCAGCCCGGCCTCAGTCATCTTGACGTCGACCATTTTCGCTTCGCAGGGAGGGAGCTCGACGGTGTCGTCGGCGGGCGGACCGGCGACCTCGAAAGTCTTCCTGTTGATACGGGCCGTGATCACGCCCTGGTTGGCGTTGCCGATCTGGTCGTTGTAGCGCGTCGCCTGCGTGGGGTCGCCCGCGTATTTGCGCGCCTCGGCTTCGATCGCCGCACTCGCGGTCGCGGAGTCGCCGAAACACGCGTTGAAGAGGCCGCCGCCCGCGAACGCGCCGGCATCGGCCTGCATCTGCAGGTGCCGCTTGTGCTCGAACCAGTTGCCGACCTCGAAGACCAGCATCCCGAACAGGATCAGCACGGGCAGCCAGACGACCACCATCACGAGCACGGCCCCCCTCTCGCCGGAACGATCGCGTGAGGGGCGCATCTCATGCACACCCTGCTCCGTAGTTGGTCGGAATCGCCTCGAGCCGCATGGTCGACGAGCTCGAGACGGTGGTCGACGTGACTCCGCCGAGCGCCTGGTCGCTCAAGAACGGGAGCCAGTTGTACGTGACGCTGGCCTCCACGCGCACCGGATTCCCCACTGTGGCTCCGCTCGGAAAGGTGATGCAGACCTCGAGGCCGTCGGGAACCGACGAGGTCCCTCCACTTCGGAGCTCGTTCGTGTCCGCCTGGTCGCGAATGTAGGCCTGAAGCGTCCCCGCACTCGCGGGGTTCTTGTTCACGACCGCCCAGCGCGCACCCTCGTTGGCGAGATGTGTGGCGTCGATCCAGTAGTTGAAAGCCCGCCCGAAATCGAGCATCCCGAAGAGCAGCACGAGGAGGATCGGCAGGACGAGCGCGAACTCGACCAACGCGACTCCCCTCTCCTCGGTCCAATCCGGACGCCGAGGAAAGCGATGCGAGAAACGCGAAAGAGCAGCGATCATTTTCTGGGCAGACTCCCGAAAGACAGTGGCAAGCCGACGTTCTGCCGGCTTGAAAGTGGGTTTTCGTGTCGAGCAAACAACCAGTCACCTCTTCCCGGGTGCCGCCTCCCGACTGTGAGGCCAGGCCACCACGTCGTGAGGCGGCTCCGCGGGTTCGTAAGAGCGCCTAGGCGCCGGGGATCGCGTCGGCGATCTGGCTCAGGACAGCGGTCACGTTCGTGCCGAGGATCGTGAGAGCCCCGATTGCAACAACCGCCACGAGACCCAGGATGAGCGCATACTCAACGAGCGCCTGGCCCTCCTCGTCCCGCTGCCGCAGCCTGTAGTACATATGAATCAGCATCCGAAAAGTCACCTCCTCCCCGAGTGGTGCTGTATGCCATTGAGTCTGGGACGAGACCAGCTGGAGGGAACCCGCTAAAAGGCTGGTCCCCGCTCACCCTCTTGGTGGTGATTGCCTTCAGAGCCCGCGATAGACCTTCCTGTGATGGGTTCTCGGCGCACGCCCTGGCAAAAGGTTGCACTCGTGCTGGGTCTCGCATGGCTCGCGGTCTTGGCCTTGAGACGCGAGGAAAAGAACCCGGCGGAGCCGGCAAAGCCCCATGACGACGACGCGCCTCGCGGGCCGAGCGAGCTCGAAAGAGAGCGCGGTGCGGTCAAGCCGCGCGTCCTCGCCACTGCCTTTGTCGGAATCGTTCTCTTCGCCGCGGGGGCGACGCTAGGCGGGGCGCTGACAGCCTCCGCCGACGAAGGCCTCGTGTTGGGAGACGTCAGCGGAACGACGACCGATGAGACGGGCACCGGGCTTGACGCGACCAGCGACGCGACGACCACTGAGGCGACGACCACTGAGGCGACGGCGACCGAGGAGGCTCCGGAGCCCGCCACCACCGCCGCGCCCGGCGAGGAAACCCCGCCACCGGTAACCAGTACCTCTGAGGAGGAGGACGCGGTGCCTCCGCCCGCCCCGCCCCCGGGTGAAAACGGCGGCGGTGCATCAGGTGGGGCGACCGGCTCGAATCACGTCGTCGAGTCGGAACCCGTCATTCACCACGGGCACAGGCACAAGCAACCGCCGGAAACGGGGGAGGGAGGCTCCGCGATCATCTGGGTTCACCGCGTTCTTCCCGATCCCACGCCGCCGGCCCGGCGCTTGGCCCCGGAATTCGCCCAGTCCTTGCGGGCCACCGCTCATGGCTACGGCGTTCGCTGGAGTGTCATGCTGGCCGTCCTTCGGGTGCACGGGCACACGGGCCGCGTTCCGGCCGACCTCGCCGAGCTCGACGCCCTCGGGCTGGCGCTCGCGAATGACCGCGTCAAGATTTCGAAAAAGATCGAAGCGATTGCCCGGTACAACCGCGCCGTCGGTCTCCGGGCCCTCGTCACCGGCCTCGAGCAGGCCAAGCCCCACCTCGAGAAAAAGATCCTTGGGGATCCGCGCATCCACATCTACTCCGGAGGCCGGACCGACATCGCGGCCGGCCGGGTCGACATCCGGGTTCTCGTCGCCCTCCGCTATCTCGTCGTGCGGTTCCATGAAGTGACCGTGTCGAGCCTGGTAACCGGCCATCGCCTCTTTGCCCGTCCCGGCGTCGTGTCCGCTCACATCGGAGGCTTGGCCGTCGATGTCGCTTCTCTCGCCGGGATCTCCATCGCAGGGCATCAGGAGCGCCACAGCATCACCGAGCACGCCGTCCGCGCGCTTCTTCGCCTTCCCGGGGAAGTGCAACCGCAACAGATCATCTCGCTCCTGGGCCTCGGCGGCGCGAGCTTCCCGCTCGCGGATCACGGCGACCACATCCACATCGGGTTCTAGGTGACTACGGACGCGTCCGCTGCTCCGGGGCTTCCGGCTTCTTCCTCGCTGCCGCTTCGGCTCGGGCGAGGTGTCTTGTGGCCGTTGCGCGCACTCGCGGGCGGCCTCGATCGCCTCGCGCAGCGAATCGACGGGCCGGCGAGCCAGACCACGGGCGCGACGCGGCTGCGGCGCGCGGTCGCGATCCTCATCGCGGCGTATGCGCTCGTCTACGAGGCCCAAGCCGCGTCGCACGGAAAGTTCATCTCGCCGGTCGGCGCGATACTTCTAATCGTCCCGTTTGCCCTCTGGACGAATCGCGGAGGGCGCTTCCTTCGTGACTGGGTGCCGGTGCTGGTCGGCCTCCTCGCCTACGGGACCACGGTTGCCGCCGTCCCGAACCTCGGGCTCGCCGTTCACTACACCCCGCAGATCGACGCCGACCGCATTCTGGGCTTCGGGACGCTTCCGACGGCGTGGCTGCAGGCACACCTCTACCACGGTCACACGAGTTACCTCGAGGTGTTCTCCGTCCTCATGTATCTCTCGCATTTCTTCGCACCACTGATCCTTGCCTTTCTTCTCTGGGCGGTCTGGAATCGACGCGGCTTCGCGGAGCTCTTCTTCGGGATCCTCGCCGTCTCGCTCCTCGGGGACATCACGTTCCTCCTTGCGCCGACGGCGCCGCCCTGGCTCGCCGCCGAGCATGGCCTCATCGCACCGATCCAGCCGATCATCAGAGACGGGCTCTTCGACCTGCACCTCAACGCTCTCGCCATGAACAAAGGCGACGCTTCGAGCTACAACGTCGTCGCGGCAATTCCCTCGCTCCATGCCGCCTGGCCGGTGATCTGCCTACTCGTGATACGCAAGCACGGGCTCCCGCGCTGGCTCTTCGCCTCACAGGCGGCGCTCACCGTCGGCGTCATCTTCGCCATCGTGTATACGGGTGAGCACTATGCGGTCGACGCCATCGTCGGAATTCTGTACGCCCTTGGCGCCTGGTGGCTCGTCCAGGCCGCGACCGGCTCACGGCGACAAGCCCCGACGCCGGCCCGACACACCCTCGGCTAAGCGGTTCAACCGTGCGCCTCGTCGCTGAAGACGGCGCGCACGTCTGCGAGCGATGCGTCGTCGCAGACACGCACTGGACACGCATGAAGGGACTCCTCGGGCGGAGCTCCCTTCCGCGCGACGAAGGGCTTCTCATCACCAAGACGGGATCGATCCACATGTTCTTCATGCGCTTTCCGATCGACGCCGTCTTCCTGGACAAAGACCTCAGGATCGAGCGGATCGCCTCCCACCTGAAGCCCTGGCGGCTGGCGGCAAAGCGCGGCGCAAAGCAGGTGCTCGAGCTTTCTGCTGGAGAGGCCTCCCGCCGGGGCCTCGCCGTCGGCCAGCGCCTCTTCCTACGCGACGATCAGGAGCGCGACGAGCCCGCCGAGCGCTAGGAACGGGACAAAGGGAATCCCGATCTTGCGTCCTTCCGCGCCACGCGTGACGAGGATTGCCACTGCAACGAAAAAGGCCGCGAGAAAGCCGACAACGAAGGCGGTGATCACAGCGCCGCCGAGGCCCGCGCCGAGCAGCATGGCGAGCTTCACGTCGCCGAGGCCCATCCCCGCCGGGTAGATGAGCAGAGGGACCAGCAGAAAGAGGCCCGACGCCAGGGTGGCGACGAGGAACTCGACGCGACGGTCCGGGTGCGCCACGAACTGCGCGACGAGGACGAGCACAATGGCGGGCAGGACTATTCGGTTGGGAACGAGACGCGTCTCGAGGTCGATCTTCGAGAGGACGATGAGCACGCCCGCAAAGACGGAACCGATGAGGGCCTCGCTCCCGAAGCCGAAACGGATGAAGCAGAGCGCAGCGGCCAGGCAGATCGCTGCTGCGACCCAGGCATTCGTGAGCCCTAGGCGGTCAAGAGCCCCAGATGCAGGCTCTCGAGGTTCAGCACCAGATTCTCTAGCGATGTCCATTTGGGAAGTATTCGGAACGCGGTGTCGTCGTAGTCGGGTGCCGGGTCGGCAACGACCACGACCGTGAGATGTGGGAACAGGGCCTCGAGCGTCCCGACAAGCCGCGCCGCATCGGAAAACGACTCGCTCGCGTCGACGATGATGACCTCGAAGTCAGTCCGCGCAAGCGTCTCCAGGACTCTCGACGTGAGCCGCACGGTCTCGACGTCGAAGCCTCCGCGCGTGAGCAGGAACCCCGCGACTCGCGCGAAGCGGGCATCCCTGGCGGCGACGAGCACGCGCAGAGGACGCAGCGAACGAACCTTGCTGAAGCCCAGCTGGGGCTGTTCCATTGGCAACCACATGGACCTTGAACCCAACGCCCGTTCTGCGCACTAGCGGAGCGGTGAGACGAAACAGGTCCTTCGGCGAGTTGTGGCCGCTCAGACAATTTCCACAAGCGGGCTCTCGACCAGGCCGTGCTGGTATGCATACCGGGCGGCTTCTGTCCGGTTGGCGAGATTGAGCTTCCGGTAGATGTTCGTCAGATGAAACTTCACCGTCTGCTCTGTGACCCAGAACTCCTTGCCGATCGCCGCATTCGAGAGTCCCTTCGCGACGGCCTTCAGGATCGAGAGCTCCCGCTCCGTCAAGCCGGCGGCTTTGCCGAGGCTCTGCTCGTCGACCTCCGGCAGGCCGAGCGCGTGGAAGACCGTGCCCTCGACCGCCTGCCTGATCGCAGACGGTAGGTCGAGCGGATTCACGCTCTTGACGATGTACCCGCACGCGCCGTGCTTGAAGGCGGCCTGGATCCTCTCGGGGTCGCTGAAGACCGAGAGCACGATCACCTTCACCTCGGGACAGTTCTTCCGAATCTGGTCGAGGCACGTGAGCCCGTCCATCTGAGGCATGCGCATGTCGAGCAACACGACATCCGGATTCAGCCGGCGAACGAGAGGCAGCACCTGGCTGCCCGTGCTCGCCTCGCCGACGATCTCGATGTCTTCCGCAGGCTCGAGCGCGCGCCGAATCCCCTCGACCATCAGGCGATGGTCATCCGCAACGAGTACCTTCATGACCGCAGTTCCTCCCTCTCCCGCTCGCGAGTGCGAATCTCCCGCTTCGCACCTGAACACGCACTTCCTTTACAAACTTTCAACGCCAGGACCCCCACCTTCCCCGCTGAAAGGTCTAGTTCCCACCTAGCCTTCCGTCAGAAGGGGTCGCAAGACGCATTCTTATGCGGGTTCGCGGCTTTTCCAAGGGCTGGAAAGGACTATTAATCGCTGAGGTGTCTCAACGCGGTTCGGCGCCGTTTTCCACAAGCTCGAAGGTGAAACCCGGATACGAGAGCGCCCAGGTGCGAAGGAAGAAGACGAGTTCGAGGTGACCTTCGGGCTCGGCGACGGCCGAATCGTCCACGACCACCATGCGTCCGCGGCGGCGAGCCGAGGCGCCGGCGGCGCGCAGTGAGCTGACGAATTCGTCCGTCACCGCAGGAGGGGTCAAACGGATGTGCTGCGGCACCCTTTATTCATCGCATTTTGCGCCTTTCGGAGACATAGCCCATGGTCCGGTCCCGTCTATCTCTTCCGGGCGGTTCGAACAACAGGCTCCAAACGAATGAGGGGAGCGCCTCTGGGCGCTCCCCTCGATAATCGCCTGACCTTCGAAGTTACTTCGTGAAGCTGAAGCGAGCGTACTGGGTGCTGCCATCGGCGAACACGATGGTGAATCGCATCGCCTTGCCGGCCCACGCCTTGTCCGTCTTCCAGACATAGATGTACTGATCGGACGTGGCGTCGTAGTTGAGGCTGCTCCCACCTGCAGTCACCGTTTCTTCCAGACTGTCCATCGCCGCGTTGGTGCACGTGCCCGTGGACACCTTCGGGTAGCCAGAGGCGAAGATGTTCATCCCCTGGTAGCCGTGGAGACTGAACTTGACCGGAACGGCGGAGCCGGCCTTCACGACGTTGCAGACATTGTTGTTGTCGACCGGCGCGAAGAAGCCGGTGAAGTTGAAGTTGACGTGGTAGGTGGCCGAGGCAGTGTTCGAGTTCCCGGCGTTGTCCGTTGCCGAGCAGCTCACCGAATGGTCACCAATCGTGCTCGTGTCGACTGGGCCACAGCTGGCCGTGTCGATTCCAGAGGTTGCATCGCTGGCATTTGGACTCGCGGTTGCACTCCCGTTCTGTACAACCGGATCCGGAGTGACGGTCGGGCTCAGGGTCGGGTTCGTACCGTCGTACTTGAAGCTGCTGGAAGCGACGTCCGCTGACGTGTTACCCGCGTTGTCCGTACAAGAGCCGTTCACGGTCAGACCCGTGCCGTCGGGCCCACTGTAATTCGGACTCGAGCAGGATTCGATACCGCTCGTCGCGTCGCTGCCGGCGAACTGGATGGTGACGGCATGGTTGTACCAGCCGTTGTGATCCGCCGAACGGGTTGGCGCACCGCTGACGTTGAACGGGTTCGTGTTGTCGTACTTGAAGCTGCTCGATGCGACATCGGCCGAGGTGTTACCAGCCATGTCCGTGCAGGAGCCATTGACTGTAAGTCCTGTCCCATCCGGCCCGCTGTAGCTCGGACTCGAACAAGCATCGACGTCGCTGAGAGAATCGGTTCCGGTGAACTGAATCGTGACGGGTTGGTTGAACCAGCCGTTGTGGTCCGCCGGCCGGTTCGGTGACCCAGAAACCGCAGTCGGCGCCGTCTTGTCGATCTTGAAGTCGGCGCTGTCGATCGCCGCGGCCGAGTTACCGGCCACGTCGGCGCAGGCGTCCGAGCTCACGTTCACGTTCGTGCCCTCGCCCGAGGTCGTCGTCGACTGGACGCGGTCGCCGCCGTCGAG
>JBKPRJ010000022.1:0-13900 GCA_046734455.1 Actinomycetota bacterium
CTCGGGGTCGGGCCGGCGCACGTGCTCGGACACTCCTTCGGTGGAGCGCTCGCTCTAGAGCTGGCCGCGCGTCATCCGAGCGCCGTCGCGACGCTGATCCTCGTCGGCGGGTACGCCGGCTGGAAAGGGTCGCTCCCCCAAAACGAGGTCGAGCGCCGGCTCTCGTTCGCACTCGAGGTGGCGGATCGGCTTCCCGGCGGCTTCGAGCCCGAGTCGATGCCCGGTCTCTTCAGCGAAGAGATGTCTCCCGAAGCGGCAGCGGCGTTGCGGAGCGTCATGGCGGAGATTCGTCCGGTGGCGACGCGAGCAATGGCTCACGCCCTTGCGGAAGCGGATCTGCGCGACGCGCTCCCGTCGATTCGCGTACCGACGCTCCTCCTCTTCGGCGACGCGGACGAACGATCGTCCTTGACCGTTGCGACTGACCTGAACCGAAGAATCCCGAGATCGAGACTCGTCGTGCTCCCAGGCCTCGGGCACGAGTGCTACCTGGAGGATCCCAAAGGCTTCAATGCCGAGGTCCTCGAGTTCCTGGCGATCACGTCCTGAGCACGATCGTCACCGGCTCGTCGTCGACGAGCGCCTGCCGGCGACGTCTCACGCTTCTTCGGCCGGGCGCAGGAGGGCGAGGGCGATCAGCCCGATCAGCGGCAGACAGAACCCGACCACGGTCCAGAGCCACGGACTCCGGTTCTTCTGCGCAGCCTGTCGGTTACAGATGATCGCGACACCGATAGGGATCGCGAGCCACAAGACGTTCGTGACGGCAAGCGGGAAGACCATGTCCCTTTCTCGTCCTCGCCCGCCGGACATGCCACCCTCGATCGAGTGACCGCGGCGCGCGTTCTCGATCAGGCTTCGAGGACGATCGTCACCGGGCCGTCGTTGACGAGCTCCACCTGCATGGGCGCGCCGAAGACGCCCCGCGCCACGCCCGCGCCCTCGGCCTCGAGCGCTGCGCAGAAGCTCTCGTACAGAGGCTCTGCCTCTTCCGGGCGCGCAGCGTGCGAGAAGCTCGGCCGGTTTCCCTTCGCCGTGTCGGCGATCAGGGTGAACTGGCTGACGACGAGCGCGTCTCCGCCCGTGTCGAGGAGCGACCGGTCGAACTTGCCCTCCTCGTTCTCGAAGATGCGCAGGCGCGCGACCTTGCCGGCGAGGTGGGCAGCGTCTTCCTCATTGTCCGACTCGGCGACACCGAGCAGCACGCAGAGGCCGGCGCCGATCTCGGCGGCGACATCACCGTCGACGACCACGCGGGCCTCCCGAACCCGCTGCACGACCGTCTTCAACTACGCGGCTTCGAGAGCCTCGAGAGCGCGGCGGTAGTCCTCGCTCTGGGGCCGGAAGAAGCTCGCCATGCGGTAGTGGCCGACGGCCTCGTCCGGCTTGCCCTGCTTCTCGAGGCAGCGGCCGAGCGCGAAGTGCGCGTAGTGGTCGACGGGCGCGAGCTCGAGGATCTCCCGGAACTCCGCCTCCGCCTCCGAGAACCGCTGGATGCGGAAGTACGCAATCCCGAGGGCCTCCCGGATGGATGCCTTCTCGGGCTCTCTCCGCTTCGCCTTCTCGAGGGCGACGGTCGCCTGGGCCGCGCGTCCGCGCGCCAGGTGCTCCTGTCCTTGTCTGTAGAGGTCGTAGGTCTCGCTCATACGCTTCTCCAAAGATACGGGAAGTTCTCGACCACAACGTCTTCCGGGTGGGTGAGGTCGCGCGTCGGGCCGATCTCCAGAGCCGCGACTTCGCCGACGCTCGTCCCGATCGCGGCGGCAAGCTCGTACGGGGGGCCGGGGACCTCGTCGAGCCGCGGCAGGACGCTCTCCGCGAAGAACCAGAGCGGCGCGGCGGTCAGCTCACCTCGCTCTCCGCCGATCTCGACGATGCGCCCTTCCTCGACGCGGACGGGCGTCTTCCCCTCCCCACCCCCACGCCGAACGGCGAGCCCGGCCGGGGTTCCTGAGGCGAGCCACTCGGCAGCGACGCGAGCCAGCGCGCCGGGCTGGAACGCGGTGTCGGCCGCAGCGACGAGAAGCGGCGCCCGCGCGCCCGCCGCGAGTGCACGGCGCACGGCGTCGGCCGAGCCGAGCGGCTCGGGCTGCCGCGCGTAGCGCACCGAGATGCCCAGGGCCGACCCGTCCCCCAGGAGCGCCTCGATCTGCTCGGCGAGGTGACCGGTGACGACTGTCGCCTCGCCGATTCCCGCACCGGCAAGCTCGCGAAGCAGCGTCGCGATCACCGGGCGGCCGTCGATGGGCAGGATCGGCTTGGGCCACCTCTCTGTCAGCGGGCGCATGCGCCGTCCCTCGCCGGCCGCCATGACGACCGCGTGCAGCGGCGAGGTCAAACGGCCAGCGAGCGGAGGCTGAGCGCGCCGCGAACGCGACTCGTCACGTTGATGCGGTTGCGGATGTCCCGCCGGACGCGGCGGAGCTCTCGGCGGGCGCGGATGAGCTCGAGGCGGGCCTGGTCGGGCGGGCCGAAGCGGGCGATCGTCGCCGCGCGCACAAAAGGACTGGCATCCACGGCGAAGTAGCGCTCGACGAGGTCGCCGACCTCCTGAAGCGTTGCACTCGCCGGGACGTCCATCCCCTGGTCGGCCAGATACGCCATCAGATCTCGGCGGCAGGCCCCGGCAAGCTCACGTGGATCGCGGCCCATGAAGCGAAGCGTGCGCCGGACGGTCTTGAGGCCGATGACCACTCCCGCGCCCGCTGCGATGACGAGGAGCGCCAGAACGACGACGCTCGGGCCCTTGTCGCGGACGACGCCGACGGCTCCGGAGCCGCGCGAGTTGCCGATACCCGACGCCTCCTGGCCCGGGCGGCCCTCCTGCCGGCTGAGCGCGCTCGCCGTCTCGCTCCGCCGTCCTTCCGGCCCGACCTGATCGCTGAACTCGGAGCCGGAGAACTCGGTGCTCGTCGACGAGTAGCGAGCGTCGAGCGTTCCGCGCCCCGGGGTCGGGTCGAACGGCACCCAGCCCCAGCCGGGGAAGTAGACCTCGACCCAGTCGTGGGCCTCGTGATCGGTCACCGTCCACTCGTGCTTGTCGGCGTCGTAGGTCCCGCTCGTGAAGCCCGCGGCCACGCGCGCCGGGATGCCGAGGAAGCGGAGCATGAGCGCCATTGCGCCCGCGAAGTGCTGGCAGTAGCCGCGCTTCGTCTGGGTCACGAACTGGACGAGCGCCGGCTGGTTCGCGCCCGGGACCGGAGGCTGCTCGTCGTAGATGAATCCGCCGAGGGACGCCTGGCGGAACCAGGCCTCGATGGTCGCGGCCGCTGCGTAGGGCGTCCTGACGTCGCCGACCACGTTCTTCGCAGCCTCGTAGAGCGCGCGATTCTGCTGCATCAGTGGGTCGTCGTCGAAGCGTGCGTCGAAGAAGACCGTCATCAAAAGGTCGCGATCGGGCGTGCCGAATTTCGGCACCGCCGCGGTCTGCTGGACCTCGAGGTAGCGCCCGATCGACTCGGGGTAGTTCGTCCCGGCGGCGCCGAGCTGCTTCGGCGTCGGCCGCGGCGCGTAGCTCCACACCGTGTAGGTCTGGTCGCGCTGCAGCGATCGGCTGAGGACGACGATGTCGCCGCCCTCGTCCTGGAACGCGGCATCGGAAGGCGGATCCCAGCGCATCGGCTGCGAGGAGGCGATCAGGTGGTTGTCCTTGAGCGCCTCGACGGTCACGTCCTGCTTGATCCAGTTGGCCTGGTTCCGCGCGGCAGCGGGGAGAAGCGCGAGGCTGTCCGAGTCGATCTGATTCGACTGCGACTCCGTGTTCAGGTCGAGGGACTCCTGCCAGCCCGTGCCGGTGTAGTCGTCGAGGGTAGTCGCACGCCAGTAGAGATTCCGTCTCGTGCCCGCCGTCTTGATCTTCAACACCGTCGTCTTCTTCTTCGGGAAGTGGATGCCGAGGTAGTGGGAGTTCCACACGTAGCGGACGCCGACCGGATCATCGGGTTGGTCGTAGGGATCCCACTGCTGCCAGGTGAGGAAGGCACCCTTGGCGACGGACTCCGACGTCGAAGCCGCTGCGGCTGCCGCGACGAGCACGAGCGCCACGGCGACGCCCTGCGCGAGGCCGCGCGCGGGATGCGTCCCGCTTCGGAGCAGGAAGAGCACCGCGAGCACTCCGCCCAGCGCGAGCGCGCCGACGAGCAGGGGGCGCGAGCCAGGAACGAGAGTCGTCGGCCAGCCGACGCCGACAACGAGGACGACGGCGGCGCCGATCGGGCGCCTGGCGGCGATGAGGATTCCCGTGGCGAGGGCGAAACCGAAGATCGCCAGGAGCACGTCAGCGTGCATGAGCGGGAAGTCCCCGCGCCGGAACGGCAGCGTCGTGTCGTAGAAGTTCAGGAACCCGTCCCTGAACGACCCGAGGACCGGGCCGAAGAAGTCGTGCTCTCCGCCCGGACGCGCATCGGTCAGGTGCTTATGGAACACCTCCATGCAGGCGGCCAGCGTGGCCGCGACCGTGAGCACCGCCACCCAGACGCGGCGCGCGCCGACGGCGACCGCGAGCGCCGGCAGGAAGGCCAGGGCCAGCATGAGGGCCACGCGGCCAAACGGCAGCGAGCCCGTCTCGAGCCGGAGCCAGGCGGTCGCGATGAGCACGCCCGACAGCACGAAGAGGACGGCCGTCCTAGCCAACTGCAGCTCCCGGTCGCAGCCGCTCTCCGCCGAGGACCGAGACGAGGTCGTCGCCGCGCCGCACCACCGCAACCGGGACTCCGGCGCGCTCGAGGCGCAGAACCTGGCCCGCGACGCCGGGCTCGAGCTCTGAAGGTGCTCCAGGGGTGAAGCTCGAGGGGTCGATGTAGACGAGAGTCGCCGCGTGCCGCTGGAAGGCGCGCTGCGCGAGACGCTCGGCCAGGCGCGGGCTCAGGCTGGCCGTGACAACCGTGAGCTCGAGCGCGCGGCTCGCCGGGCCCGCCTCGTCGGCCAGCACGGAGGCGATCGGGCTCTGGCCGTCAGGCTCCACGGCGGCGAGCGTCTCGAGCGCTCGCGTCCAGTCTCCGTCGAAGGAGTGGACCCGCTGGTACGTGCGGGAGGCGCAGTTGACGATCAGGGCGGCACGGCGGCCTCGCGCCGCGTGCGCCTTGAGGATCGACCCGGCTGCCTGCACCTGGAGCTCGAACGTGTTGTCCGGAGCCGTGCCGACGAGCGTTGCCGCGTCGCCGTCGAGGAGGACGGCGGTCTCGTCACGCGGCGCGTCCTCGAGCTCCTTGACCATGAGATGGCCCCGTCTCGCAGTCGTCGGCCAGTGCACGCGCCTGAGCGACTCGCCCTGCTGGTAGTCGCGCACCGAATGGAGATCGAAGCCGGTCGGCCGGCGGAGGAGCAGGCGCCGCCCTTCGAGGGCGCGGGCGCCGGAGTCCGAGAAGAGCGCGTCGAGATCGACGAGGCGCGGGTAGACGAGCACGGAGTCTCCGGCCGGCAGCGTGATCACGACCTGCTCGAGCCCGAAGGGGTCTTCGAGCACAGCCTTCGCCGACTCGATCGGATAGCGGCCGCGCGGCACTGCGTCGAGGATGTACCCGCCGCGCAGGCGCCCGTGGCGGCTGAGGATCACCGTCTCCACCTCGCCGAACTTCGCGATCCGCTCGACGACGGTGAGTGCGCCAGACGGCATCCGGCCGCCGACGTCGATCTCGAGCCGCACGGGGATGTCGTCGCCCGCGAGGTGCTCCCCTTTCCCGAGCGTGCGGTTGACCCGCATCGGCCGGTTCAGGAGCCGCACCCAGAGCGCAGCCGCGGCGACCGCGAGGACGAGCCCGAGCCCGATCGGATAGAGCGCCGTCGTCCCGAAGGCCCACGCGGCCAGGTAGACGCCGCCGCCGAAGGCGAGGATCCAGCGGCCGCGGTCGGTCAGCACGTCCCGGCGCCTCTCGGCCTAAACCGGGACCGGCGTCCGTTCGAGGATCGAGCGCACGAGATCCTCGGCGTCGAGGCCTGACGAGCGCGCCTCGGGCGCGAGGATGAGCCGGTGCGCGAGGACCGTCGGCGCGACGGACTTCACGTCATCCGGCTCGACATAGTCGCGGCCGAGGACGAGCGCGCGTGCCTTGGCGACTCTGAGGAGGGCGATGCCGGCCCGCGGGCTCGCGCCGAGATAGAGCCGGTTGTCCGACCGCGTCTGCCGCAGTAGCGCGACGACGTAGCGGTTCAGGCTCTCCTCGACGTAGACGCGCTTCGCGTCCTCGATCCCGTCGAGGACCTCCTGGGCCGAAGCAACGCACTCGAGCCGGTCGAGCGGCGTGTCCGTCGCCTGCTCCGAGAGCATCTGCGCCTCGTCGGGAAGCGGCGGGTATCCGATCGCGATCCGCATGGTGAAGCGGTCGAGCTCGGCCTCGGGCAGCGGGTACGTGCCCTCGTACTCGATCGGATTCTGCGTGGCCATCACCATGAACGGTGGCGGCAGCTGGTACGAGACGCCGTCGACGGTCACCTGGCGCTCCTGCATGCACTCGAGGAGCGCAGCCTGCGTCTTCGGCGAGGCGCGGTTGATCTCGTCGACGAGCAGGATGTTCGCGAAGACGGGGCCCGGCCGGAACTCGAACTCGTTCGAGCGCTGGTTGAAGACGTTGACGCCCGTGACGTCGGACGGCAGGAGGTCAGGTGTGAACTGGAGGCGCGAGAACGCGCAGTCCACGGAGCGCGCGAGCGCCTTGGCGAGACTCGTCTTCCCCACGCCGGGGAAGTCCTCGATGATCAGATGGCCCTCGGCGAGAAGGCAGAGGACCGAAAACTGCAGCGTCTCCTCCGGCGCGTGCATGACGCGCTGGAGATTCGAAATCACACGGTCGGCCAGCTCGGCGGTACGGCTCGCCTCGAGGCCCGGATCTGCCCCCACAGCCTGCTCGTCCATCACGCCCCTCCCAGGAGTGCCTCGACCTCATCGAGGATAGCCACTGCACATTCCTCCTTGCTTCGCCTGCCAACTTTGCGTTCGCCCCGTGCCGAGAGGAGGACGATTTCGTTGTCCTCGGACTCGAACCCGACGCCGGGTTGAGATACGTCGTTGTAGACGAAAAGGTTCCCGTTCTTGTTGGCGAGCTTGCTCTTCGCCCGCTCGAGACCGTTGTCATCTCCCTCCGCCGCGAAGCCCACGAGGACTTGCCCGTTGTGCTTGCGCCGGCCCAGCTCGGCGAGCACGTCGTCGGTCGGCTCGAGGGTGATCGTCCACGGTTCTCTGTCTTTCGGGCGCTTGCCCTCCTCCGGATTGCCGGGTCGGTAGTCGGAGACGGCGGCGGCCATGACGACGACATCCGCATCGGCGCGGGCGAGCATCTCGCGGCCGATGTCGGCAGCCGTCGGAGCGGGGACGACCTCGACTCCCGCGGGAGCGGGAGCGACCCCGTTCGCGTAGACGAGCGTGACCTCCGCGCCGCGCCGCATCGCCTCCGCGGCGATCGCGACCCCCATCCGCCCAGAGGATCGGTTCCCGACGAAGCGCACGAGGTCGATGGGCTCTCTGGTCCCGCCGGCGGACACGACGACACGCTTTCCCGCGAGTGGACCGGTCCGGCCGAGAATCTCCTGCACACGCGCGAAGAGCTCCTCCGGCTCGACCATCCGGCCGGGCCCGTGCTCGCCCTCGGCGAGCTCGCCCTCGGCGGGACCGATGAGCTCCACCCCCCGCTCGGCCAGCGCCGCGGCGTTCGCCTGGGTGGCCGGGTGCTCCCACATGCGAACGTTCATCGCGGGCGCGGCGAGGACAGGGCCTCGAAATGCGAGCCCGAGCTGGGTGAGGACGTTGTCGGCCAGGCCGTGCGCCAGCTTGGCGAGCGTGTTCGCCGAGAGCGGCGCGATCATGAGCAGGTCGGCATCGACGAGGTGCGGATAGAGATCGCGCGGGGCCTCGCGCCTGGCGAGCGCCTCAAAGGTGTGTGCGGTCACGAAGCGCTCCGCATCGGGAGTCAGGACAGGCGTGACCTCATGCCCGGCCTTCACGAGGAGTCGGCAAAGCTCGCACGCCTTGTAGGCTGCGATTCCACCAGTGACTCCGAGAAGAACTCGAGCCATCCCGGCTCCCTGAAGGTTGCTAGCTCGGCTGCGAGACTGTGATCTTGCCCTCGCCGATCTCCTCGAGAGCCATCGTCAGGTAGTTCTTCGAGCGAGACTCGACGAGCGGCGGGGGGAAGTCGTCGAACGTTCCCTCACCGAGCTGGTGGTGGTAGTTGTTGATCTGACGCGCCCGCTTGGCGGCCGCGATCACGAGCGCGTAGCGCGAATTGCTCACGTTCTCGAGTAGATCGTCGATTCGTGGGGACATCATGTTGCGCTCAGTCTACCTACGCCCGCAGCCTCCCTCGTCACGATCCCGTCAAGCTCCGTGACGGCACGCCGGACCTCGTCGTTCAGGACGACGTAGTCGAAGTCGCCAGCCTCTTGCATCTGCTCCCGGGCGAGCTCGAGGCGCTCGTCGATCTCGCCGCTCGACTCCGTCGCGCGGTCGCGCAGCCGGCGTTCCAGCTCGTCGAACGACGGCGGCGCGATGAAGATCGTCACGGCGGAGGATTCCGCGTCGCGGACCGTCCGCGCGCCCTTGGTCTCGAGCTCGAGCACGCAGCTCTTGCCGCTCGCGTGGATCCGCTCGACCTCCGAGCGCAGGGTGCCGTAGCGCTGTCCCGACACGTAGACGACGTGCTCGAGAAACTCGCCGGCCTCGATCTTCGCAACGAACGCCGCCTCGTCGAGGAAGTAGTAGTCCTTCCCGTCCTCCTCCCCCGGCCGCTGCGGGCGCGTCGTCGCCGAGATCGCGACCTCGAGATCGTCGCGACGCTCGATGAGGGCTTTGATGAGGGTGCCCTTCCCCGCGCCCGACGGGCCGGTGACGACGAAGAGCTTCGTCGCCGGCCTCAGCGACGAAGGAGACCGACCAGCTCGGCGCGCTGGCGCTCGGACAGCCCTCCGACGGTCTTCGACTGGCTGATCCTGCACTGGTTGAGGAAGCGGGCCGCCTTGACCCGTCCGAACTTCGGCACGGCCATCAGCATGTCGAAGACCTTGGCGGTCTCGACGTACCCGGGGGGGTTGCGCAGGATCTGCTCGATCTGCGCATTCCCGTTCTTCAAATCCTTCTTCAGCTGAGCGCGCCTGACCCGGATCTCGTTCGCCCGCCGGAGCGCGTCCATCCGCTGATCCAGGGACCGCATGGGTGCCTGGACGGGGGTCTTGGCGCTCTGCATGGCGCGGGATTCTAGCAGCGAGTGGTGATGCTTCAAGTGTGAATTTTCCGTGCTATTTCAAGCATTTTTGCTGCGCTGGCAACGAGCAGTTGCCCTCTCAGGCGACGCGCCGAAGAGGCGTCGGCGGGGGCCCGCCATGGGCTGCAGCGTAGGCGGCAAGCGGGGTTGCGAAGCCGCGGGCAGCGGCCTCGCGCTCGAGTTCTTCTCGCACGCGAAGAGGCGCTTCCGGATCGGCGAAAAGCACCGTTCCGAGCGCGAACGCGGAGGCGCCGGCAGCGATCAATTCGAGTCCGTGGGTACCCGTTTCCACGCCGCCGACTCCGACGATCGGCAATCCGGTCGCGCGGTAGGCCGCGAAGACGGCGGCAAGGGCGATCGGCCGGAGCACCGGCCCGGAAAGGCCGCCGACTCCAGGGCCGAGTGCCGGCTCGAGCGTGCCCGAGTCGAGGGCGAGACCGCGGATGGTGTTCACGAGCGTGAGGCCGTCCGCCCCGCCCCGCGCGGCTGCCGCGGCAGCGGCGCCGACATCGGGGGTCGCGGGCGAAAGTTTCGCGCAGAGCGTCTTCGTCGTCGCCGCCCGGGCCGCGGCGACGATCTCCTCGACCTCCTCCTCGGGCGAGGACACGTTCGGGCAGGAGACGTTCAGCTCGAGCGCCGCGACGGGCTCGTCGTCGAGGCGGGCGCAGAGATCTGCGTACTCGTGCGCGGCGAATCCTCCGACCGACACCCAGATCGGGACGCCGAGCTCGAGGAGGCGCGGGAGGGTCTCGGCGACGAAGCGGTCGATCCCGGGATTCGCGAGGCCGATCGAGTTGAGCATCCCGAAGTCGGTCTCCGCGATCCGCACGGGCTCGTTGCCCAGGCGGGGAAGCGGCGTGACGGTCTTCGTCACGAAGGCGTCGAGGCTCTGCGCGACTTCCGGCGCGGTCAGCGCGTCGAGGCATCCCGAGGCGTTGAGTATCATGCCGCGTCCCTTTCGGACACGACCGGGGTCAGACCCCGGCCATGGCTCGTGAGGACAGGGCCGTCGACGCAGAGGCGCTTGAGCTCGCCGTCGATCTCCACGGCGCAGCCGTAGCAGGCGCCGTAGCCGCAGGCCATCGGAGCCTCCCACGCAAGCTGGGCTCGGGGGGCGGCGGTGGCGACCGCACGGAGCATCGGCTCGGGCCCGCAGGCGAGAACGTCGTGGCCCGGCCGGAACGCGTCGGTGACGAGCCGCGGCTCGACCACGACCTCGGCGTTGGGCACGAGGGCCGCCGCTTCCGCGTGCGCCTGCGAACGGAAGCCGAGCACGGCAGGTGGGTGGCCCAGCCGCTCCGAGAGATACGGGAAGGGTGCGATCCCGATCCCGCCCCCGACGAGCAGCGGGCGCTCGACGTCGAGCCGGAAGCCGTTTCCCAGCGGGCCGAGGACGGCCAGGCGCTCGCCGCGGACAACGGCGGTCAGCGCGCGCGTGCCGGGCCCGACCGGATCGATCAGGAAGCCGAGCTCGCTCCGGGTCGCGAGGCAGAGGCTCATCGGCCGCGGCAGGAGGCGGCCCGGCGGCGCGAGCATGAAGAACTGGCCGGGGATGCCGGACTCGACGCGGCCCCGCTTGAGCCGCAGCAACCGGTACGGGCCGACGTCCTCGACCCGGACGACGTCAAGCAGTTCGCTTCGCAACCCGCTCCTGAAGGGACAGCGCGTCTTCGCTTCGCGCGCGCGCAATGGCCTCGACCGCCGCGAACGCGCCGGCGAGGGTCGTGATGCAGGGGACGCGGGCGACGAGCGCCGCTTCGCGGATGAGATAACCGTCCGACCGGGCTCCCCGGCCGGCCGGGGTATTGACGACGAGGTCGCACCGCCTGCGCCGCACGAGGTCGACGACGGTCGCGCCGTCGCCCTCCTCCCCCACCTTGCGCACGCTCGTCACCGGCAGCCCGGAAGCGGCGAGGACATGCGCCGTGCCCGCGGTCGCACAGAGCTCGAAGCCGAGGTCGATCAGCCTTTCCCCGAGGGCGACGGCGGCCTCCTTGTCCGAGTCGCGGACGGACAGGAACGCCGTCCCGCCCACCGGCAGCGGCCTCCCCGCCGCGCGCTCTGCCTTGGCGATCGCTGACGGGAAGTCGGCAGCGCTCGCCATCACCTCGCCCGTCGAGCGCATCTCCGGCCCGAGGACGGGGTCGGCGCCGGGGAAGCGGGCGAACGGGAACACCGCGGCCTTCACCGAGACGTGGCCGTCTCGGAGGCCGTCGCCCACATCGAGATCGGCGAGACGCGCGCCCGCCGCGAGCCGGCATGCGGCGTCCACGAGGTTCACGCCGATCGCCTTGCTCGCGAAGGGCACAGTGCGGGACGCGCGTGGGTTCGCCTCGAGCACGTAGATGCCGTCGCCCACGACCCCGAGCTGGACGTTCACGAGGCCGACCACGCCGAGCGCCGGCGCGAGCTTGCGCACCGTCGCCTCGACGCCCGCGAGCGCATCCGCCGAGAGCGACGGCGGCGGCAGCACGCAGGACGAGTCTCCCGAGTGCACTCCCGCTTCCTCCACGTGCTCCATGACGGCCGCGACGAAGGTCTGCGCGCCGTCGCAGAGTGCGTCGACGTCGATCTCGACCGCACCTTCCAGGAAGCGGTCGACGAGCACGCGGCCCGCGCCGCCTGCCGCTGCGGCGACCTCCTCCGGCCCGTAGCAGACGCGCATGTTCCGGCCGCCGAGGACATAGGACGGCCGGACCAGCACGGGGTACCCGATCTCCTCGGCGACCTCGATCGCCTCGGCCTGGCTCGCCGCGGCGCCCCACGGAGGAACGTCGATGCCGAGCTCGCCGCAGAGGGCGGCAAAGCGCTCACGGTCCTCGGCGAGGTCGACCGCGCCAAAGGGCGTCCCGAGGATGGCGTAGCCGGCGTCCTCGAGGGTGCGGGCGAGCTTCAGCGGCGTCTGCCCGCCGAACTGGATGACGACGCCGAGCGGCCGCTCGCGCGCGCAGATCTCGAGCACTTCCTCCTCGCCGAGCGGCTCGAAGTAGAGGCGGTCGGAGGTGTCGTAGTCCGTCGAGACCGTCTCGGGGTTGCAGTTCACCATCACCGCCTCGTGACCGAGTGAGCGGAAGGTCTTCGCCGCGTGCACACAGCAGTAGTCGAACTCGATGCCCTGGCCGATGCGGTTCGGCCCCGAGCCGAGGATGACGACCGATTTTCCGGCGGGCCGCGCCTCGTCCTCCTCCCCCCACGTCGAGTAGAGGTAGTTGGAGCGCGCCTCGACCTCCGCAGCGCAGGAGTCGACGCGGCGATACGCCGGCCGGACACCCCAGGCGACGCGCGCGGCGCGAGCCTCCTCTTCGCTTGTGTTGCACGCAACCGCGATCTCGCGGTCGGACCACCCCGCGCTTTTCAGCCTGATCCAGTCGTTTTCGACGAGATCGGACTTTGTGCGCGTGCAACACAAGGCCGACTTCGCACGCTCGAGCTCCGCGCGGAACCATGGGTGGACGCCGTCCGGGAGATCGTCCAGCGAGGCCCACGGAGTCGCCGCGCCGGCGTCGAGCTCGCGCGAGCGCATCGCCTTCAGGAACGCCTCCGTGAAGGTGCGCCCGATGCCCATCGCCTCGCCGACGGACTTCATCTGCGTCCCGAGTGTCTCGTCCGCGCCGGGGAATTTCTCGAACGCGAAGCGCGGGAACTTCACGACGACGTAGTCGAGGGTCGGCTCGAAGCTCGCCGGCGTCGTCCCCGTCAGGTCGTTGGGGATCTCGTCGAGCGTGTACCCGACGGCCAGCTTGGCGGCGACCTTCGCGATCGGATAGCCGGTCGCCTTGCTGGCGAGCGCGGAAGAGCGCGACACGCGCGGATTCATCTCGATCACGCGGAGCTCGCCGGTCTCCCGCTCGCGCGCGAACTGGATGTTGGAGCCGCCCGTCTCGACGCCGACGGCCCGGATGATCGCGGCGGCGGCGTTTCGGAGCTCCTGGTAGGCCTCGTCCGACAGTGTCATCTGCGGCGCGACCGTGACCGAGTCGCCCGTGTGCACGCCCATGGGGTCGAGGTTCTCGATCGAGCAGACGATGACGACGTTGTCGTTTCGATCGCGCATGACCTCGAGCTCGAACTCGTCCCAGCCGATGAGCGACTCCTCGACGAGCACCTGGCCGACGGGGCTTTCGCGGAGGCCCTGCTCCAGGCGCGACTCGAGCTCCTCGCGGTCGCGGGCGATCCCGCCGCCGTGCCCACCGAGCGTGAAGGCCGGGCGGAGGATGGCCGGGAAGTGGAGCTCGGCCGGAAGGTCGGCCGGGTCCGTGACGATGACGGACTCCGGCACTTTCAGCCCGACGCCCCGGACGGTCTCACGGAAGAGCTCGCGGTCCTCGGCGCGGCGAATCGTCTCGAAGCCGGCGCCGATCAGCTCCACCCCGAGGTCGTCGAGGATCCCCGCGGCGACGAGCTCGCTCGCCAGGTTCAGCGCGGTCTGTCCGCCGAGCGTCGGCAGGAGCGCATCGGGGCACTCCCGGCGGAGGACGGCGGCCACCGAATCGAGATCCAGCGGCTCGACGTACGTCCGGTCGGCAAAGCCGGGGTCAGTCATGATCGTCGCCGGGTTCGAGTTGACGACGATCGTCCGGAAGCCCTCCGCCCGGAGAACCTTCAGCGCCTGGCTCCCGGCGTAGTCGAACTCGCAGGCCTGCCCGATCACGATCGGTCCGGAGCCGATCAGGCAGATGGAGCGGAGGTCACGCCGCTTCGGCAACTCG
>JBKPRJ010000023.1:0-38902 GCA_046734455.1 Actinomycetota bacterium
TCGGCACCGACATAGACGAGCGTCTGCTCGAAGGAGCCCATTCCTTTTTGGAAGCAGAAGAGATCACCAACGTCCAGCTCGTCGTCGACGATCTCTTCGACAGCAAGCTGGAGCCGGAGTCTTTCGATCTCGTGCACGCGCGCTACGTCATCGCGCCGCTTGGGCGCGGACGTGAGCAGGTGGCCTCGCATCGACGGTTGGTCAAGCCCGGCGGCTCACTCGTTCTCGAGGAGTGGGACCTCGGCTCGTGGCACTTCAACCCTCCCGCCCCCGCGGCCGAGGCACTGATCGGATCGATCTCGGAGGTCTTTGCCGCGCAAGGCGGCGAGGCGGGCCGCCGGCTTCCGGATCTCCTCCGGGAAATCGGCATCGAGGAACCGGAGGTCGACGCGCACGTCGTCGCGCTCGAACCCGGCCACGCCTATCTGCGGCTGCCGCTTCAGTTCAGCGTCGCGCTCGAGTCGCGTCTGCTCGAGACACTCGGTGAGGACGAGCTCGAGTCGCTGCGCCGCGACGCCGAAGAGGAGCTGGTCGAGCCCCGCAGGTGGGGCACGACATTCACGCTCATCCAGGCCTGGGGCCGAATGCCGTGACTCTAACCGCCGTGGATCTCGACGAACTCGTCTTTCATCCATGGACTACGCAAGGGCCGCGCGATGTGCCGACGTTCGTGAGCGGTTCCGGAAGCTACGTCATCAGTGCCGACGGCCGCCGCTATCTGGATTTCAGCTCGCAATTGGTCTTCACCAACCTCGGCCACCAGCACCCCGCCGTGGTCGCGGCAATCAAGGAGCAAGCCGACCGGCTGTGCACACTCGCGCCGGGCCACGCGTCCGACGTCCGCGGGAAAGCGGCGCAGATGATCGTCGACGTTGCCCCCGCCGGACTCGGACATGTGCTGTTCACGACGGGCGGGACGGAGGCCATCGAGCACGCGGTGCGCATGGCCCGACTGCATACGAGGCGGCCGAAGGTTCTCGCCGCCTACCGGTCGTACCATGGCTCGACGACGACCTCGATCCATCTCACCGGCGATCCGCGGCGCTGGCCCTCGGACACCGGCGCAGCAGGCGCCGTGCATTTCTTCGGCCCGTTCCTGTATCGCTCGCCGTTCGGGTCGACGACGCCCGAGGACGAATGCGAACGGGCGCTCGCGCATCTCGAGCAGGTGATTCTGCTCGAAGGCCCGTCGACGATCGCCGCGCTGGTCTTGGAGCCGGTAACCGGCAGCTCGGGGGTGATGGTGCCGCCGGCCGGGTATTTGCGGGGGGTCCGGGACCTGTGCACGTTTCATGGCATCGTCTTCATCGCCGACGAGGTGCTCGTCGGCTTTGGCCGCACGGGCGCCTGGTTCGGCGTCGACCACGAAGGCGTTGCTCCCGACCTCCTGGTCTTCGCGAAGGGCGTCAACTCCGGATACGTGCCGCTTGGGGGCGTGCTGGTCGGCGATCACCTCTACGAGACATTCACCAAACGGCCCTATCCGGCCGGCATGACTTACAGCGGGCACCCCCTCGCCTGCGCAGCCGCGGTCGGCGCAATCGGAGCCATGCGCGACGAAGGCATCATTACGGCCGCTGCGCGCCTGGGCGCGGAGATTCTCGGTCCCGGGCTCGAAAAGCTCGCCGAAAATCACCCCTCCGTGGGTGACGTCCGTGGCATCGGGGGGCTGTGGACAGTCGAGCTTGTCCGCGACCGTGAGACCAAGGAGCCGCTCGTGGCGGTGGGCGCGACGGGGGAGGCGAACGCGCCCATGACGGCTATCGCCAGGGCGTGCCTCGATCGTGGCGTGCTGTCTTTGATTCTCGGCAACCGCGTCCACGTCGCGCCGCCGCTCAACGTGAGCGACAGCGACGCCGCGACTGGGATTGGCGTCCTGGACGAGGCTCTAATGGCCGCCGACAAGTTCCTGGGCTAAGCGGGGGCTGCAGGAGCCCTCGACCTACTCGAGGAGGTCGCCGCCTCGCTGCGCTGACCAGCCGGTTGACGGCCTCGCCTCTGTTCCGGGCAAGATGCGGCATGCAGATCGGGAAGCCCGGCGAGCCCGTCACCCGCATCAGCCAGGCCTACCCCGACCGCGTCGAGGTGCGCGGTCGCGACCTGGCGGGCGACCTCATGGGCCGGCTCACCTTCACGGAGTACTTCCACCTCCTGCTCACCGGCCGCGGGCCGACGGAAGATGAGCGGTTCTTCCTCGACCTCCTCCTCGTCGCCATCGCAGAGCACGGGATGATGCCGACGAACGTCGCCGCGAGGATGACGCTCGCGGCCGACCCGGAATCCCTGCAGGGCGCGGTCGCGGCGGGAATCCTCGGCGCGGGGCCGGTCGTCCTGGCGACGTCCGAGGAATGCGCTCGCCTGCTCGTGCAGGCGCAAGCACGGGTCGATGCGGGCGCCGAGCCGCGCGCGGTCGCGTCGGAGCTGGCGCAGCGGATCCGGGACGGAGGCGGAAAGGTGCCGGGCTTCGGGCACCCCGTCCACAAGCCGGTCGATCCTCGAGCGGAGCGAATCCTCCAGCTGGCCGACGAGCGCGGGGTCAGCGGGCCTCACGTGGCGCTCGCGCGCGCCTTCCGCGAGGCGATCCCCGAAATCTGGGGCAAACCGCTGACGATGAACGTCGCAATGCCGATGGCGGGAGTCCTCCTCGACCTCGGCTTCTCCTCGGACACCGTGAAGGCAATTCCGATTCTTGCCCGCACGGCCGGTCTTCTCGCGCACCTGGCCGAGGAGCAGGAGAACCCGCTGGGATTTCTTCTCGCGGGGGCAGCGGAGGACGCGGTCGAGTACGAGCCTCCGGCGGAGTGATGCTCGACCGCGAAGTCGAGAGCCGCCCCTGGGACGAGCAGCTCGAGCTCGACGCGGCGAGCTTCCGAACGCAGGTCGCGTGGCTCTTCGAGCGCTCGGCGTTCTACCGCGGGAAGCTCGGAGCCGCGGGGATCGCGAGCGCGGAGGAAGCCGGGGAGCTCCCCGACATCGGGCGCCTCCCGCTCACCGAGAAGAGCGAGGTCAAGGCCACCGCCACCGCCGAGAGCCCGATCGGAGCGCACCTGTGCGTCACGCGTGAGGAGATCGCGCGCATCTACTCGACGAGTGGAACCACGGGTGTGCCGAGCTACATCCCTCTGACCAAGGGCGATCTCGACAACTGGATCACCGGATCGGCTCGGAGCTACGCCGCCTCGGGCGTCAGAGCCGGGGAGCGCATCGTCTCGACGTACAACGCGGGCCCGTTCGTCGCCGGCGCCGCGCTCGACGCGTTCGAGCGGATCGGGCTCAGCCACATCCCGGTGGGGACGGGAAACACCGAGCGTCTGATGCTGGCGATCGAGCTCCTCGAGCCCGAGACCGTCGTGCTCACGCCTTCCTACGCCGCCTACATGCTCGAGTGGGCGTCCGAGCGGGACAAAGACCTGCACGCCTCGAGCGTCCGCCGCGTGCTGGTGGCCGGAGAGCCCGGCGGCGGCGAGCCCGCCTTCCGGGCGAAGCTCGAGGAGGGGTGGGGCGCGAAGGTCACCGAGGCCATGGGCATCGGGGACATCGGCGCGTCCTTATGGGGCGAGTGCGAGGAGCAGAACGGAATGCATCTCGGGGCCCGCGGCTTCGTCCACGCCGAGCTCATCGACCCGGCGAGCGGCGAAGCGCTCGAGATCGAGGACGGCGCGAGCGGCGAGCTCGTGCTGAGTCATTTGCGGCACCGGGCCGCGCCGCTTCTCCGCTTTCGCACGCGAGATCACGTCGTACTGAACACGAGCCCATGCCCGTGCGGCCGAACGAGCCCGCGCGTGCGTTGCATCGGCCGCACCGACGACATGCTCATCGTCCGCGGCGTCAACGTCTTCCCGTCCGCGGTGCGCGAGGTGGTGAACGCGTTCGCGCCCAAGGTAAGCGGCCACATCCTGGTCAGGCCGGAAGCGCCGGGGGTGAAGCAGGAGCCTCCCCTGCCAGTCGCCGTCGAGCTCGGCCGCGACGTGCCCGCCGAGGACGAGCTTGCGCGCGCGATCGGCGAGAGGCTGCGCAGCGTGCTCGTGGTGCAGGCGCGAGTCGAGCTGGTGCCCTGGGGAACCCTGCAGCGGAGCGAGTACAAGTCGAAGCTGGTCGAGCGCGCCCGTCGGTAGAGTCCGACTGTGGACGCAGAGAAGGCACGCGAGCTGCTTCGCCGCGAGCGCGAGCGAATCGAACGGGCCCTTGCCGAGCAGGGAGGCGCGAGCAACGGCGAGCTCACGAACGTCGACCAGCACCTCGGCGATCAGGGCAGCGAGCTCTACTCCGACGAGTTCGAGGCGGGGCTCCGCGAACGGCTGCTCAAGGAGCTGGCCGCTGTCGAGCGCGCCGAGGCGCGAGTCGACGACGGGACGTACGGGCTGTCCGTCGAGAGCGGCGTGCCCATTCCGGACGAGCGGCTCGAGGCGATCCCGACCGCCGAGCGCACCGCCGAAGAGCAGGCGCGCTTCGAAGGCCGACGCTAGCCCGATCAGCGCTCATCGAGCTCGGCACGGTGAGCCTCACGGAGGGCAGGTATCTGGTCGGGATCTCCGGCTGGATCTGGCTCCTCTCGCTATTCCCGAGGACTGCTGGTCGCGGCCCTTCTCGGTTCAAGAAACTGGTGCTACTGTCCCGGGCGCCGCGGGCCCCTCCGCGGTCGAACCGGGAACAGGGAGGAATGATGCGAAGAGCCATGCGACTGCGCTCGCGGCTCGGGCTGGCGAGCGTGTTGGCCGCTCTCGGGCTCCTCGTCGTAGCGGCGTCGAGTTTTGCCGGCGCCACGGCGACGGGGAAGTCATCCGAGCGTGAGCTGACCGAGGCCGCGGACGGCACCTTCGAGGTGCTCGAGGCAGCGGAGCAATACGCCGAAGCCAGAACGGCTCCGGCTGATGTCGTCGACCCCGGCGCTTTCACCGGGGCATACGGGGAAGCAAAGGCTCTGCCGGTCTTCGGCGGGCCCTGGACCGAGCTGACGACACAGGACTACAACAGCGACGCGCACGGCTACCGCGATCCGGTGTGGTCGAATTCCGGAGGCGGGGCGGGTCTCGTCAGCGGGCGCGTGACATCCCTGGCGCTGGATGGGAGCACGCTGTATGCGGGCACTGCCGACGGTGGAGTCTGGAAGCGGCAGAGTGGGACGTGGTCGCCGCTTCTCGACGATTCGCCCACGCTCTCGATCGGCGCGGTGTCGGTCGACCCGAGTCACGGCCTGTGGGTCGGTACCGGCGAGGCCAACACGAGCTCGGACGGCTACGCGGGCATCGGGATTCTGTACTCCGGCGACGGCGGGGCCAACTTCACCCGCGTCGGCGGCGACGAGCTCCAGAACACACTGGTCGGAAAGATCATCTTCGTCAACGGCTGGGCGCTTGCGGCGACGAGCAAGGGCCTCTACCGCCACCCGGCCAACACCATCTCCGGCGCGTGGGCGCCGGTGCTCAAGCCGACCGGCTGCTCGGCTGCAGGCGGCACCCCCGACACGGTCAATGTGACCGACGTCGCGGTGAAGCCCGGGACCGGTGGCCAGGTCGTCGACGCCGTCATCGGCTGGCGGGCCGGCTCGAATTGCAACGGCTTCTACCAGTCGACGAACGAGGGCCAGTCCTTCAGCCGCGTCAAGATCGGCGGAGCCATCAACGGCAAGGATCTCGGGCGCACCTCGATCGCCTGGTCGGCGAACGGCGCCAAGGTCTACGCGGTCGTGCAGTCCGCGTCGATGTTCAACCACGCCAGGACCGACCAGGGCGGCACGATTCTGCAGGGCATCTATGTGTCCACGACCGGCTTCGCCGGGCCGTGGAACAAGATCGCCGAGTGGAGGAACCTCGCCAACGGCGGCTCGGCCCTGAAAGCGGGCCGCGGGTATCACCCGGGCGTCCAGGCCTGGTACAACCAGTTCCTCAAGGTCGATCCGCAGAACGCCAACCACGTCTACCTGGGGCTCGAGGAGGTCTTCGAGTCCACGGACGGCGGCGGTAAGTGGAGGGCGGTCGGCCCCTACTGGAACTTCGGCATGCCGTGCGCCGACGGGCCGGACGGCCTCGACAGCTGTCCGATGACCACTCATCCGGACCAGCATGCGATCGCGATCTCCGGAAACACCGTCTACATCGGAAACGACGGCGGCGTCTATTCGAGGTCGCGCACGAACCACGCACAGTACGGCTGGACGAACCTCAATTCGGGACTGCGGACGCTGCAGTACTACTACGCCGACGCGGGCCCCGTTGCCGGCGGTGACGCCCTCTGGGGCGGCCTGCAGGACAACGGCGAGTCGCTCCTCTCACCGGGCGCGACGACGATGGTCTCGCCCTTCGGCGGTGACGGCGGCGACACGCTCGTCGACCACACCAACGGGGACAAGGCGGTTGTCGAGTACGTCGGACTGGACATGGCGCTGACCACGAACGGCGGCAAGTCGGACGGCACCCCCGGCTCGAACTCCTTCCGGGAGATCTCGCCGTCCTGCTTCGCGTTCACGTACACGCCGAGCCCGTGCGACGCGCTCGCCCGGTTCATCGCGCCCTTCGAGGCCGACCTCGCGAATCCGAACCTGTGGATCGCGGGAGGCCAGTACGTCTGGATCAACGATCCGGGCGGGGTGGCGAAGGGGTGGGACACCACCTGTGGTTCGTCCTCCTGCGACTGGCAGATTCGGGGCGACAGCGGCCCGGGCCACTCGATCACGCAGGTGGCCATGTCGAACGGCACCTGGTATGCGGCGTGGTGCGGGCCGTGCAACGCACCGGGCTTCACACGCGGGATCCTCACGAACTCCGGGGGCACGGTGCACCAGTTGGCCCTGCCAGCCGACTTCCCGAACAGGTTCATCCAGGGCCTGGTCGTGGAGAAGAACCATCCGAATCATGTCTACGTCGTTTTCAACGGCTTCTCCCGACGGTGGACGGGCACGTTCGACTCGGGTGAGGGGCATGTCTTCGAGACGGTGAACAGTGGGGGTACGTGGACCGACATCAGCGGAAACCTGCCGGACGCGCCGGGCGATGACCTCGTCCTGACGCCGAGCGGGCATCTCGTCGTCGCGAGCGACATCGGTGTCTTCTACTCGTCGAGCTCGCACGGAGGAACCTGGTCCCGCTTCGGCACCGGGCTCCCGACGGCTTCCACGAACGACCTGCAGCTGAGCCCTGACGGCAGCTACATCCTCGCCGCCACCCACGGACGCGGTCTCTGGAAGATCGCCACGCCGTAAGCAGCAGAGCAAGCGAAGCATCGAGGCGGCCCCGGCAACGGGGCCGCCTCACGTTTGGCGGGGGCGTGACAGGTGGAGAGCCACGAGCCCGGCAGTTTCCACCCCCAACCCCCAAGCAAGGAGGCGTGCATCGCTGTGCTCCGACTCGACGAGACCGAAAGCGAGCAGGATGATTCCCAGGCCGGCGGCGAGCGCGTATGCGATTCTCGCTCGGCGGTGCCGCAGGGCGATGGCCAATCCTGCGACGACACCGCAGACGGCGAGAACCAAGGCAGCGCCGATCAGCCAGTCGTCCGCGGCGGCCTCCTCCGGCGACTGGTTCTCGAACGGAAAGGTGGCCAGAAAGACCAGCCAGAGGCCAGTGAGCACATTTGCCGCCGCGAAGCCGGCCGCGAGGAGAACCCGGAACGTGGACGACGGCATAGCAACAATGCTATGAACAGTCAGAAAGCTTGTCCACCTCTTTCGGAGTGACCTTGAGCCCTACTCGGCCGTCACGTATGCGGCCGTCAGGCCGCCGTCGACGAGAAAGGTCGCGCCGTTCACGTACGAGGACTCGTCGCTTGCGAGGAATAGCGCCCCGTAGGCGATCTCCTTCGCCTGGGCGAGGCGGCCCATCGGCAGGTGGACGAGCCGACGCTCGAGCGCGCCGGGAGTCTCGTCGAAGAGGCGCATCAGGAGCGGAGTCTCGACGGGGCCGGGGCAAAGCGCGTTGACGCGCACGCCGCGTCGCGCGAACTCGACCGCGAGCTCGCGGCTCATCGAGAGAACGGCTCCCTTCGAGGCCGTGTAGGAGATCTGCGAGGTCGCCGCTCCGGCAAGGGCGACGAACGACGCGACGTTGATGACCGAGCCGCCGCCGCGCTCGAGCAGGTGCGGGATCCCGTGCCTGCAGCAGAGGAAGACGCCCTTCGTGTTCACGTCCTGCACCCGCTGCCACGCGTCGTCCCCCGTCTCGAGCACGGACGCGTCATCGGCGGGCATGATCCCCGCGTTGTTGTAGAGGACGTCGATCCCGCCGTACCTCTCCGCGGCGGCCGCGTACATCGCCTGGACGCTGTCGGCGTCGGCGACGTCCACCGCCTGGAAGAAGGCCTCGCGGCATTCGGCGGCGGTCGCCTCGCCTTTCTCCGGGTCGACATCTGCGACGCAGACGCTCGCGCCCTCGGCGGAGAAGAGCATCGCGGCCTCGCGGCCGATGCCGCCGGCGGCGCCGGTGATGACGGCGACCTTTCCATCCAGGCGTCCCATGAGGGGGCGAGCTTAACCGGGCAGGCCGGTGAGAATCGAGTCGAGCCGGTTGAAGCGCTCGTCGGCGGCCTGCTCTTTCGAGCCGCTCCACCAGACGAGGACGACGTTGCCGCTGTAGCGCTTGTAGGCGACCCACGTCTTGCTCTGTGAGTCGAGCTCCCAGTAGATCCCGTCGGCGCCTCGGGCGAGCGGCTTGCTCGTGTCCTTGTCCTTGAAGAAGGAGGCCAGCGACGCGGTCTTGCCCGGCTTGCCGACGTAGACGTTGAAGATCCCGTACCGGTCGACGAGGGACTGCGGCATGTCGAGGCCGTAGCCGAGCTGGTCCCAGGCGGGATCGCTCACGGGCGTCGCCTCCAGCGGTCGTCCGGTCGCCCGCTCGAACGTCTGCCCCACCTGAGCAGGCGTTAGCGTCGCTTCCTGGGAGTTGTCGCTCGCGCCGCCGCACCCGGCCAGCAGGGCGAAGGCGAAGACCGCGAGCGAGAGCAGGGCGATGCGTCTCACTGCGCCCCAGAGAGTAGCGCCTCGCCAGAACGGCGGCTCCGCCCGCTTGAGCCGTCCGGTTCGAGAGGGCAGGATTGGAGGCCCCGAACAAGGAGCCCCTCGATGTTCACGAAGTCAAGGTTGATCGCGGTCTCCGCCGTCCTAGCCGTGGCCGCAGGAATCCTTGTGGTCAGCGCGATCGGCGCGACCGATTCAGGCGCGTCCGACAAGATCGCGTTCACGACCGGGTCGGATGCGAGCACGCCTTCCGGCAGCTTCATCGACGTTCCCGGCGCGAGCCGGACCGTCGCCGCCGCCGCCGACGGCCCCCTCGTCATCCGCTTCTCGGCGGAAGGAAGCGTGCGCGACCTCAACAGTGGCGGCAGCTTCTCCGGCCACAAGTATGCGGCGACGCTCGTGCGCGTTCTGGTCAACGACGTCCAGGTCGGCCCCGTCGTCCGGTTCTTCGACAACACCGGGAAGATCGGCGTCTCGAAGCCGCGGCCGACGACCGCGTCCTACGAGTGGGCGAAGCACGTGAGCGCGGGCGCGCAGGACATTCAGGTGCAGTTCAAGAACCTGAACGCCTTCGACGACTCCAACATCGACAGCTTCACGCTGTCGGCGAACTTCCACTAGCCGCCGTCCGGCGGAGCTAGCGGCGCTCTTCGGCGTAGCGGCGAGCCTCGTCGACGAGGCCCTGGAAGAGGGCGAAGTCCTCGCCCGCCTCGGGGTGCCACAGCACGCCGAGCGTGAAGCGCTGCGAAGGATCCTCGACAGCCTCGATGGTGCCGTCGTCGGCGCGTGCGGATTCCCGCAGCCCCTCGCCGAGGCGCCCGAAGCCCTGGTGGTGATGGCTCTTCACGGGGGCGCGGTCTCCGAGAAGGCGCTGCACGCGTGTGCCGGCGACGAGGTCGACGTCGTGGTCGGCGAAGACGCCCGGGGTGTGCTTGTGCTTCTCGTCGCCGACCACTTCAGGGAGGTGCTGGACCAGGTCACCGCCGCGGGCGACGTTCAGCACCTGGCTCCCCCTGCAGATTGCGAGCACGGGCATATCCCGCTCGAGCGCACCCCTGAGGAGCGCGAGCTCGGCGTCGTCGCGGTCTCGCACGATCCCGAAGGTCTGCTCGTGGGCCTCCTGCCCGTAGAGCTGCGGGTCGAGGTCGGAGCCTCCGGAGAACACGAGCCCGTCGAGGCCGTCCAGGGTCTCCTCGACCGCATCGGTTGCGGGCGGCACGAGAAATGCCCGTCCCCCGGCTCGCTGGACGGCCTGCACGTAGGCCGCAGGGACGAGCGCCGCTTCCTGGTCCCAATAGCTCCACTTCGCAGGCACCACGTACGTCGTGATGCCGATGAGCGGTTTAGCCACGCTCGAAGAGCCTTTGCCGCTCGTAGCTCGTCACGACCTCGTCGAAGAGCCGCTGCTCGGTGTGCGCGTAGTTCAGGTAATGGTCGACGACGTCGTCACCGAAAGCGGCGCGGGCCATGTTCCCGTTCTCGAGCGCATCGATCGCGTCGCGGAGCGCGTGGGGGAAGCGCTCGGCGTCCGACTCGTAGGCGTTGCCCTCGAGCGGCGGCGGCAGCTCGAGCTCGTTCTCCAGCCCGTAGAGGCCGGCGGCGAGCACCGCGGCGAACGCGAGGTACGGGTTCACGTCCCCGCCGGGAATGCGTGTCTCCGCCCGCAGCCCGTTCCCGTGGCCGACGATGCGGAAGCCGCACGTGCGGTTGTCGTGGCCCCAGGCCAGGGTCGTCGGCGCCCAGCTCCCGGCGGCATAGCGCTTGTAGGAGTTGATGTTCGGCGCCAGGAAGAGGGCGAGCTCCCGGAAGCAGGCGATCTGGCCGGCGAGAAACTGCTTGAAGACGTCGGACTCGCCGGCGAAGGCGCTCTCGTCGCCTCGCCAGAGGCTCGCGTGGATGTGGCACGAGTTGCCGATCCACGTGTGGTCGGGCTTGGCCATGAACGTGATCGAGCAGCCGTTCAGGTGCGCGATCTCCTTGGCGCCGTTCTTGTAGACCGTGTGGTTGTCCGCCATCGCGAGCGCGTCGGCGTAGCGGAAGTTGACCTCCTGCTGGCCGGGCCAGGCCTCGCCCTTCGAGCTCTCGACGGGGATCTCCGCGGCCTGCATGTGGTTGCGGATCTGGCGCATGAAGGGCTCGTCGTAGGTCGTGGCGAGGATGTGGTAGTCGAGGATGTAGGGGACGGACGGCGTCAGGTTCTCGTAGCCCTTTTCATGCGCCTCGGCGTAGGTCTCCTTGAGGAGGTAGAACTCGAGCTCGGAGCCGAATTTCGCCGTGTAGCCGAGCTCTGCGGCGCGCTCCGCCTGGCGCTTCAGCACCTGGCGGGGCGACGGATTCACCGGCGTCTTGTCGTGCCAGAGGACGTCGCAGAGAACGAGTGCCGTCGCCTCGAGCCAGGGAATACGGCGCAGCGTCGCGAGGTCGGGCTGGAGGAGGAAGTCGCCGTACCCCTGCTCCCAGTTGGCCATCTGGTACCCGGGGATCGGGTCCATCTCCATGTCGAGGGCCAGAAGGTAGTTGCAGCCCTCGACACCGTGCTCGGCCACCTGGCCCTCGAGGAAGAACTGGCTGTGGACGCGCTTCCCCATCAGGCGCCCCTGCATGTCGGTGAACGCGACGACGATCGTGTCGATTGCGCCGCTTTCGATCTCCGCGGTGAGCTCTTTCAGCGTCACGCGGGCGATCCTAACGTCCGGGTGGCTTGACAGCGTTCCGTCGGTCGCGTCCTAATACGCGGTCTCCACCCTGAGAAGGAGAGCGGAATGAGCACCGAAGAGCAGGCGTCGCAATACCAGCATTCCGACGACGAGTCGATCCTGCATCGACTCGGCTACGCGCAGGAGCTGTTCCGGGCGATGGGGGGCTTCCGGAACTTCGCAATCTCGTTCACGATCATCTCGATCCTCGCGGGGTGTCTGACCTCGTACAACATCGGTTTCGAGCACGGCGGTCCGATGTGGGTGACCTTCGGCTGGCTCCTGGTCGGCCTCATGGCCACGATCATCTCCCTGGCCATGGCGGAGATCGCCTCCGCGTATCCGACGGCCGGCGGTCTGTACTACTGGGCGTCGAAGCTCGGTAGCCCCGGCTGGGGATGGGCAACCGGGTGGTTCAACCTCATCGGTCAGGTCGCGGTCACCGCGGCGATCGGCTACGGACTTGCGCTGTTCGGGCAGGCCCTCTTCGACTTCTGGTTCTCGTACACCGAGCACATGAACGACTGGTTCGGCGCGTCGTTCGACGCCTCGACCTACGTCCTCTACGCGATCTTCCTCACGGCGGCGGCGCTGATCAACTTCCTGAACATCCGCCTGACGTCGGGGCTGAACATGATCTCGGCGTGGTGGCACATGGTCGGCGTCGTGGTCATCGTCGCGATCCTGATCATCGTCCCCGACCGGCACCAGTCTCTCTCGTACGTCTTCACGGAGACGGTCAACAACTCGGGCTTCGGCGACGGAACGACGTCGTTCGGGCTCGCGTTCCTCCTCGTGCTCGGCCTCGGGATGCTGCTTCCGCAGTACACGATCACCGGGTTCGACGCGTCCGCGCACACGGCCGAAGAGACCAAGAACGCATCCAGGATGGCCGCGACGGGAATGTGGACCTCCGTCGTCGTTTCCGTGATCTTCGGCTGGATCCTCCTCCTCGCGGTGACGTTCGCTATTCCGAGCACGCAGGGCGCGCTCGATACCGTCAACGCCCTCGGGCTGCTCGTGCCGTGGATCTGGTCCACCTCGATGAGTCAGGACTGGGCGGAGGCGCTGCTCTTCATCTGCGTTGTCGCGCAGTTCTTCTGCGTGACCGCATCCGTGACCTCGGCGTCGCGGATGATGTTCGCCTTCTCACGGGACGGCGCCGTACCGGGCCACCAGTACTGGCGGCGGGTGGCGAAGAACCGGGTGCCGCGGTGGTCGGTGTTCGGGATCTGGCTCTTCGCGGGCATCCTCATGATCCCGGCTGTCTGGAACTACTTCATCGGCTACGCGGTGGGCACGGCGATCGCGGTCATCGGCCTCTACATCGCGTTCGTGATCCCGGTCTGGCTGCGCTGGCGCAAGGGCGACACGTGGACCGAGTCGAGGGCGTGGACACTCGGCAAGCACTACAAGTGGATCGACCCGCTGTCGGTCGCGTGGGTCGCCCTGATCACGATCATCTTCCTCATCCCGCTCTACAAGGTCGGCATTCCCTGGGAAGAAGGCTTCGACTGGCAGTTCACGAACTACACGATCCTCTGGTTTGCCGGCATCGGCCTCATCTTCGGCGGCTGGTGGTTCCTGTCGGCACGCAAGTGGTTCAAGGGGCCGATCCGGATGGGCACCGAGGAGGAGCTCGACCGCATCGAGGAGCGGTACGAGCACCCGACCGGCGGGGCTGCGCCTGCGGGCAAGTAGCTAGCCGAGCTCTTCCGCCAACAGGGAACAGGCATATGCGCGCCACGCCACATCAGGCGTGGCGCGCAGTGCCGCAAGCGCCTCGGAGACGTGGGGGAGGCCTTTGGCCTGCGCCTTCAGCTCGTCCAGTCCGCGCTCGAGCGCGAGCTGGCGGTCGACGGTGCGCACCTCCTCGGCGAGCGCGGTCACCGCACGCCCGTTGAGGTCGAGCCCGCGATCGGGATCGCCGCCCGCGGCGAGGAGGAGAAGGGCACGCCTGCTTGCGCCGTGCGCCTCGTCCTCCTCGATCTGAACCTCGTGCCCCGCCACGGAGGCGAGGACCACGAGCGCCGTGGCCAGCTCGTCTCCACTCTCGTCCTCCGCGAGCGAGCCTTCGAGACCGAGCAGCCAGACCGCCGTGCTCACTGCAGCTCGAGCCAGAGCGCGAGAGCGGCGATAGAGGCGGCGTCGTCGAGCTCTCCCAGGGCACCCGCGAGCGGCATCCGCTCGACCTCGATGTCCTCGTCGTCGTCGAGCTCGGCCGGGTCGGCCTCGCTGAGCGCGGTCGCCTCGAAGACGTGCACCAGCTCGGTCGAGTAACCGGGCGCCGCCCAGAACGTCGCGATCGTGTGGAGCTCTCGGGCGGCGAGCCCGCATTCTTCGGCGAGCTCCCGGACCGCGGCATCGGCAGGTGTCTCGCCTTCCTCGAGCTTCCCGGACGGAAGCTCGAGCGTGCGGGTCCCGGAGCCGGGCCGCGACTGCCTCACGAGAACGAGCTCTCCGCCCTCGTGAACGACGAGAACGACCGACGGCGGATGCTGAATGAGCTCCACCCGCGTAGTATCGCGCGGTGGTCGCCGCGGCCCGCGCATGAAGTCGAAGGCCCGCGCCGTCGTCATCGGCGGAGGGGTCGGCGGCGCGTCGATCCTCTACTGGCTCGCTCGGCTCGGCTGGGACGACGTCGTCCTCTGCGAGCGCGCCGACCTGACGAGCGGCTCGACCTTCCACTCGGCCGGGCTGGTCGGCCAGCTGCGCGGCTCCATCAGCCTGACGAAGATGATGATGAACTCCGTCGAGCTCTACCGGAGGCTCGAGGAGGAGGTCGGCCTCGAGACGGGGTGGCACGAGGTCGGCTCGCTCCGCCTCGCCTCCTCCGAGGAGCGGATGCAGGAGCTCCGCCGCCAGGCGGGCTGGGCGAAGACTTTCGGCCTGCCGCTCGAGCTCGTCTCCGCCGAGCGGGCGGCGGAGCTCTTCCCACCGATGTCGACCGACGGCGTGCTCGGCGCGGCCTATCTTCCGACCGATGGCTACATCGACCCGAGCCAGTTGACCTTCGCGCTGGCGGAAGGCGCTCGCCGCCGCGGGGCCGAGATCAACACGAATACGCGGGTGACGGGGATCGGGCTCGAGGGCGGGCGCGTCGTCGGCGTCGAGACGGACAAAGGCTCCATCGAGACGAGCATCGTCGTGAACGCGGGCGGCATGTTCGCCGGCGAGATCGGCCGGCTCGCAGGCGTGAACGTCCCGTTGATCCCGATGGCGCACGAGTACCTCATCACGCGCCCGAGCGGAATCCCGCTCGACATCCCGACGATGCGCGACCCCTCGCTCCTCGTCTACTTTCGCGGGGAATCGGGCGGGCTCGTCATGGGCGGCTACGAGCGCAACCCGGCGCCGTGGGGGCTCGACGAGATCCCGGCGGACTTCAACGGGAAGCTCCTGCCCGAAGACTGGGACCGCTTCCACGAGCTCATGACCAACGCGTGCGTCCGCGTGCCGGGCCTCGAGGACGCGGAGGTGATCAGTCTCGTCAACGGGCCGGAGGCATTCACCCCCGACGGCGAGTTCATCCTCGGCGAGTCCGACGTGCGCGGATTCTGGGTCGCGGCCGGCTTCTGCGCCCACGGCCTCGCCGGCGCGGGAGGAATGGGCCAGCTCGTCGCCGAGTGGATCGTGGAGGGAGTCCCGAGCCTCGACGTCTGGGAGATGGACTCACGCCGGTTCGGGCCCCATTACCGGAGCCGGGAATACACCCTCGCCCGCACGCACGAGATCTACTCCACGTACTACGACATCAAGTACCCGGGCCAGGAGCGGCTCGCCGGGCGCCCGCTCAGGCTCTCGTCGACCTACGCGCGACTCGAGGAGCTCGGAGCGTCGTTCGGGGAGAAGTCGGGCTGGGAGCGTGCCAACTGGTTCGAGCCCAACGCGACGAGCGGGGAGGAAAGTCTCCGGCCGCGCGGCTGGGCCGGGGAGATCTGGTCGCCGGCGATCGGGGCCGAGCACCGCGCGTGCCGCGAGGCCGCAGCGCTCTTCGACGAGACGTCCTTCGCGAAGATCGACGTGGTCGGCGAGGGGGCCGCCGATTTTCTCGAGCGCATGTGCGACAACCGGGTCGCCCGCGAGGTCGGTGCGATCACGTACACGCAGATGCTGAACCCGCGCGGCGGAATCGAATGCGACTTCACCGTCACCCGGCTCGCGGAGGACCGTTTCCGCATCGTCACCGGGACGGCGTTCGGGAATCACGACTCCGCCTGGATCCGGCGGCATCTCCCCGAGGACGGGAGCGCGCGCGTCGAGGACGTCACCTCACGCTTCGCCTGCCTCGGCCTCTGGGGCCCGGCGGCGCGCGAGATCCTGCAGCCGCTCACCGACGCCGACCTCTCCAACGAGGCGTTCCGCTACATGCGGGCGCAGGAGATCGCCGTCGGGCCGGTGCCCTGCGTCGCTCTCCGGGTCACCTACGTCGGCGAGCTCGGCTGGGAGCTCTACTGCCCCATGGAGTTCGGCCTCCGCCTCTTCGACACGATCTGGGAGCCCGGCCGGGAGCACGGGCTCGTCGCGGGCGGCTACAAGGCGATCGACTCTCTCCGCCTCGAGAAGGGCTATCGGGTGTGGGGAGCGGACATCACGCCGGACGAGAACCCCTACGAGGCCGGTCTCGACTTCGCGGTGAAGCTGGACAAGGGCGATTTCATCGGACGCGACGCGCTCGAGGAGGCATCCAAGGAGGAGCCCGAGCGGCGGCTCGCATGCCTCGTTCTCTCGGATCCCCGCTCGGTCGCGCTCGGCTCGGAGCCGGTCAGAGTGGACGGCGAGACCGTCGGTCGCGTGACGAGCGGCGGCTACGGCTACAGCGTGGAGCGCTCGATCGCGTACGCGTATCTACCGAGCGGGGCGGTGCGGCCCGGCCAGGCGGTCGAGGTCGAGATCTTCGGGGACTGGGTCGCGGGCGAGGTGGCCGAAGAGCCGCTCTGGGATCCAAAGGGCGAACGGATCCGTCAATGAACGCGCCCGAAAGTCGCCTAGTAACAGTCTGTTACTAGACCATGGCGAGGGGTTCAAACCGGCTCCAAGGCCAGAGCCAAACCGGAATCTCGGGTGCAAACGCCGGTGTTACGAAAGCTCGCGAAAGACCCCTAGTAACAGTCTGTTACTAGACCCCGACAGGCGTGCCGAGCAGGCGGATCCGAGCCTAGATCGCCCTCCCGAGTGCGGTCCCGGCAATGACGGCGAGGACGCCCACGACGACGCTCGCCGTCAGGTCCAGCGTCGCCTCGGCGTACTGGCGGGCGGTCGTCAGGTCGTAGAGGTCCTGCGCGAACGTCGAGAACGTCGTGTACGCCCCGATGAACCCGAGAACCAGCCCTACGCGAAGCCACGCGGGCGCCTCGTGGCGGTCGACAAGAGCGCTCACGACGAGGCCCACGAGGAAACATCCGGTCACGTTCACGACGAAGACGTCCCACGGGAAGATCGAGAGCGTTCGCCGTTCGACGAAGGTCATCAACCCATAGCGGGACATCGCTCCCAGGGCCCCTCCGACCGCGACAGCGAGAACGACGGCCATGCCGAGCTCCTTTCGACACGTAGGAGCCATCAGCCGTCGCGGCGGTTGAAGGCGAGCCCCATCGCCTGCAGAGACTCTAGCTGGCTAGAGCGGGAGCTCGGTGCCGGCGCCCTGCTCGCGGGCGGCGGCCAGGACACGTGCGGCGAACGCAGCGTCGAGAGCGCCGATGCCGAGGTTGCAGCAGACGACGCGCGTCGGCGCGCCGTCCCTGGAAAGCGCCTCGCCGACGCTTCCCTCCGGCTCTGGCCAGCCCTGGAAGTGCCCGAGTGAGCGGTAGTACTCGAACTGGCCGACGTCGTCGACGAGGAAGAGCTCGGCGGCCTCGACGGCCTCGGCGCTGAAGTAGAAGTCGAAGTCGATCGGGAGCCCGAGCGCACGTTGCCCGAGCCAGTCCGCGGTAAGCGGCGACTCGGGCTCCTCGACGATCGGCCCCGCGGTGACGACGATCTCGGCGCCTTCCACGGCTTCGCGAGGTCCGGAAACGGCCTCGACACGCTCGCCCAGCGAGGCAATGCGGTCGGGGTGTGGATCCCAGGCCTCGATTGCCACGTCAGGGTTCAGCTGTCTCAGCACCTCGGCGTGGAAGCGGCTCTGCTCGCCGGCGCCGAGCACGGCGGCGCTCCGCCAGCCTGCGGGCGCGAACCGCCGGATGCAGACCCCGCTCGCCGCGGCCGTCCGCGCGGCGGTGATCTCTGCGCCGTCCATGATTGCCGCCGGAACACCGGTCTCCGCGTCGTTCAGGACGATGAGCCCCGTGATGTACGGGAGGCCGCGCTCCTTGTTGGCGGGGTAGCCGGCGACCCACTTGAGCGCGGCGACGTCGTCGTCTCGCAGGTACGCGGGCATGGCGTGGATGAAGGAGTCCGGCCGCGGGTGGATGCCGGGCTTCGGCGGCAGCTCGACCTGCCCCGCGCCGACCGCGCGATACGTCTCCTCCACGAGGTCGAGCTGATCTGGAACCGGCGGGATGAGATGCGCGACTTCCTCGCGCCGCAGGTACAGAACAGTCCCGTCCACCTAGCCGGACGAGCGCTCGGGCACGACCCTCACGATGATGCGGGTCTCGCCCTTGTACCAGGGATACTCGTCCGTCCCCAGGTACTTCTTCGCCATTTTGTCGATGTGGGCCCGTGCCTCGGGGCCCTCGATCATCTCGACAACGCGCCCTCGCACGGTTGCCCGCTCGTACGGATCGTTGCGATCCGCGACAGACAGCGCGACGCGAGGATCCCGCCTCATGTTTCGCTCCTTCACCCGGCCCGCAGCGGTGTTGAACTCGATGAGCCCGTCGGCGACGTCGGCCCAGATAGGCGAGACCTGGGGAGAGCCATCCTCCATCACGGTCGCGAGGTGGACGATATTGGGCTCGGAAAACAGGCGTTTCGCCTTGTCGCTCAGAATCGCCACGGGGAAGATGCTAGCGCGAGGAGTATGTTAGTTGCTCCTTACGTAAGCTTGTGCTTACAATAAGAGCATGGAGACCGCGCTTCGCGCCATCGCCGAGCCGAACCGCCGCCGGATCCTCGAGCTCGTGGCCGGTACCGAGCGGTCGGCGGGCGAGATCGCGGCCGAGTTCTCCATTTCCCGCCCCGCGGTTTCCCAGCACCTCACCGTCCTCAAGGGTGCCGGGCTCGTGCACGAGCGGCGCGAAGGCACGAAGCGGCTGTACAGCGTGCGGAGCGAGGGTTTCGAGGATCTGAGGACGTTCTTGGAAACGTTCTGGGGCGACGGGCTCGAGCGCCTGAAGATCGCCGCAGAGCACGAAGAGGGAAGGAGGCGACGTGGCCGTCGACCAGCCTGAAGTCGCAACCGTCGTCGAGCGCGAGGTCAGGATCGCCGCCCGGCCGGAAACCGTGTTCGAGTTCTTCACCGATCCAGAGAAGATGGTGCTGTGGAAGGGGCGCCAGGCGAGCCTCGACCCCAAGCCCGGAGGCATCTACCGCGTAGAGATGGGCGACCAGATCATCGCGCGCGGCGAGTACGTGGAGGTGGACGCGCCGAGCCGGGTCGTCTTCACGTGGGGGTGGGAAGGGCAGGAGTCCTCCGGCCCCCACGGCGTCCCTCCGGGATCGAGCCGCGTCGAGATCACGCTCGAGCCTGACGGCGAGGGCACGCTCGTCCGCCTGCGCCATCTCGACCTGCCCGAGGAGGCGCGCCAGATCCATGGCGAGGGCTGGGATCTCTATCTCGGCCGGCTGGCGATCGCAGCCGCCGGCGGCGAGGCCGGCCCGGACCCCGCGGGTGTTCAGCAAACCGACAAGGAGGAGTAGCAGTGCCGACCTTCATCGACCACCACGAGATGAGCGACGTCGCGCCCGAGATGGCCGCCGCGATCGGCGAGCGCATCAAGGCGGGCGAGGCCGACGAGCACGGCGTCAAGGGCCTGAACGTCTTCCTGGGCAAGGACGGGACGGCGTTTTGCCTGTCGGAAGCTCCCGACGCGGACGCCGTCGTCAAGGCCCACCAGGCCTACGGCTTCTCGCTCGCTTCGGCCGACGTCGTCGAGGTGCAGAGCGTCGTCTAGGGCACTACGGTACGCGGGTGCCGCTCCTCACGGGCACCCGCGTTCTGGCCTGCGAGAACGGACTCGCCGGTCCGCTCTGCACGCGGCTCCTCGCCGACCTCGGCGCCGACGTGATCAAGGTGGAGCGGCCTGGAGTGGGCGACGTCACCCGCGGCTGGGACTCGATCGCGCAGGGCGAGTCGAGCGGCTTCGTCTGGATGAACCGCGGCAAGCGCAGCGTCGCCCTCGACCTCAAGGACGAGGCGTCCCGGCCGGCGCTCGAGGCGCTCGTCCGCGCGAGCGACGTCTTCCTGCAGAACTTCACGCCCGGCTGGGCAGCTGAGCACGGCGTCGACGAGCCGGCCGTGCGAGCGCTTCGGCCCGACATCGTCTACACGGAGATCTCCGGCTACGGACCGGACGGCCCCTACGCCGAGCGCAACGCTTACGACCTCGTCGTCCAGGGTGAGACGGGCCTCATCTCGATCACGGGCACGCCGGAGGAGCCCGCGCGCGTCGGCGTCTCCATCTGCGACGTCGGCGCCGGCAGCTACGCGGCCGTCGCGACCGCGGCCGCTCTCGCGCGGCGCGCGCAGACGGGTGAGGGTGAGCGCGTGTCGGTCTCGCTCTTCGACACGATGGTCGACTGGCTCGGCTACTTCCCGCACCAGTGGTGGCACCGGCACGAGGTGCCGCCGCGGACCGGGATGCGGCACCCCCACTTCTGTCCCTACGGGCCCTTTCCCGCGGGGGACGGACGCCTCTTCGGGTTCGCCGTTCTCTCGGACGAGCACTGGCGCGCCTTCACGCTCGAGGTCGTCGAGCGCCCCGACCTGCATGCGGACGACCGGTTCGGGAGCAACGAGTCGCGGGTGGCGCATCGCGAGCACCTCGAGCCCGAGCTCGTGCGCGCGTTCGCCGCTCACGGGGCCGACGAGTGGCTCGAACGCCTGCAGGCCGCCCATATTCCCTGTGGCGCGGTGAACGCGATCCCCGAGGTGATGGAGCACCCCCAGCTCGCGCACAACCGGCTCATCGTGGACGTGGGCTCGCCGGCCGGACCCATTCCGACCGTCGGCAACCCGTTTCTCGTCGCCGGTGAGCGGCCGGGCCTAGGACCCGTGCCCGGGCTCGGCGAGCACACCGCCGAGGTCCTCCGCGAGCTCGGCGTCGAGCCAGGCTGAGCGGCCACCGTCGCGTGTCCACGTGATCGGGAAGTACGACTCGTCCATGGACATGTCGCCCACCCGCCGGTAGCGCGAATAGACCGGGTCGGCATTCACCGGATGGAACTGGGTGTCGGCCGGGAGGAGGTGTGAGATGACGGCGCGGCGGTGCACAGTGGCCGTGTTCGGCCCGGAGCCGTGAAAGGTGTTGAAGTGGTGGAACGAGGCACCGCCCGCCCTGACCTCGATCGGCACGAGCCGGAGCTCCTCGCCGTCGGGCAGCACTCGCTCCAGAGGCGCGAGCCAGTCCGGCGGCGCGTGGAACTCGCCGCGGTTCTTCGGTGAGCGCGGCCAGCGGTGCGAGCCCGCCGCGTAGGTGATCGTGCCCGCCTCGGCAGAGGTGTCGTCGAGCGCGATCCAGCACGTGATCATCTCGGACGGAACGAGGTAGTCGAGGTAGCTCCCGTCCTGGTGCATCCCGAGCGACTTCGTGCCGGGCGGCTTCCAGATGCAGTTGTCCTGAAGGATGCGAACGCCGTCCCAGCCGATGAGCTCAGCGGCGAGCCGGCCCGTCCGCTCGGCGAGCACCTGACGCGCGATCTCCGGATCGGCCTTCCAGCCGTTGCAGATCTGCCTCGTGCGGTCTTCCGGATCGCGGCCGGCGACCCAGTTCACCTCGTCGGGGCGTATCCCTGTGACGTAGTCGCCCTCGAAGAGCCGGTCGAACCGCTCGCGCAGGAGCTCGACGGCCTCGTCGTCGATGAAGCCCTCCTCGACGATGAGGAAGCCCTCGCGGTCGAACGCCTCGCGCTGCTCGCTGGTCCAGTCCTCGATCACCCTGCGAGCTCTTCTACCATCCTCCGCTGTTCGTCGTCCAGCCAGGGCGGATCGCCGGCCGCCGCGTTCTCGGCCGCATGGGCGGAGTCAGCGGTCGCAGGGATCACGCAGGTGACCCGCCGGTCGGACAGGATCCACTTGAGGAGCGCTTCGGCCCAGCTTTTGACGCCGATGCGCTCGACCTCCTGCGGAGCCGGGCCGGGCAGAAGGCCGCGCTCGGCGAACGGGCGCATGACGATGACGCCGAGGCCGAGCTCCTCGGCCAGCGGGAGGATCCGTCGCTCCACGTCCCGCTCCTTCGGGTTGTAGGGCACCTGGATGGCGTCGATCCGGCCGCTCCGCATGACCGCCTCGAGCTCGTCGAACGCGGAGCTCTGATAGTGCGTCGCGCCGAGCAACCGCACGCGGTTCTGCTCCCGCTCGTGCTCGAGCCAGCCCAGGTGCTGCTCCCAGGCAACGAGATTGTGCACCTGCTCGAGATCCACGCGGCCGCCGAAGTAGACGAGCTGAGCCTCGAGCTGGAACCGTCCCTGCTCCTGCGACGGCGTCCAGATCTTCGAGGCGATGAAGACGTCGTCGCGCCGGCCGTCGACCGCCTGGCCGAGCACTTCCTGTGCGCGGCCGTACATCGGCGAGGAGTCGTAGAGCCGCGTCCCGCTTCGATAGGCGCTCTCGACGACCTCGTCTGCGACCTGCTGGCGTTCCGGCCCGAGATCGAACGTGAGCCAGGTGCCGAGCCCGACCACGGGGACCTGAACGCCGGTCTTTCCGAGGCTTCGGCGCTCCATACTATGGAGAGCCATGCCCGCGACGAGTCTTCTCGAAGCGCCAGAGCTGGCGGCGGAGCGCATCGATGCCCGGGCCGGCGGAGAGAACTTCCCGGTCGTGTCCGTGCTCGCGCCGCGGTATGCGCGGCCGCATTTGCGGGCGATCTACGGCTTCGCCCGGCTCGTGGACAATCTGGGCGACGAGGCGCACGGGGACCGCATGGTGCTCCTCGACGCGCTGGAGCGCGAGCTCGACGGCCCGCCGCGCACGGAGATCATGCAGCGTCTCCACGGGACGATCGCCGCGTGCGGCCTCCCCCAGGAGCCGTTTCGCCGGCTGATCGAGGCGAACCGGATCGACCAGCGCAAGACGCACTACGCGAGCTGGGAGGAGGTGCGAGACTACTGCACGTACTCGGCCGACCCGGTCGGGCGGCTCGTGCTCGGCGTCTACGGGCGGGCGGGCGACGAAGAGCTCGTGCGCATGAGCGACTCGGTCTGCACGGGTCTTCAGCTCGTCAACTTCCTCCAGGACCCGCCGCGCGACCTCGCGCTGGGCCGGGTGTACCTGCCGCAGAACGACATGGCGCGCTTCGGGGTCTTCGACGAGGACCTCGCAGGCCCGCTGACCGGCGAGATCGCCGCGCTCCTCCGCTTCGAAGGGGACCGGGCTCGGAGCCTGCTCGACGCGGGCCTGCCGCTCGCCAAGGCGCTTCGCGGGCGGCCGGGGAGGTCGGTCGCGCTCTACGCGCGCGGCGGGCTGGCCGCGCTCGACGCGCTCGAACGCGCGGGCTGGGATGTGTTCACGAGCCGGCCGGCGCCGACGAAATGGACGTTCGCGCGTCTGGCCGTCCGGGAGCTCTTCCGGCCGTGAACTCCGAGCAGGCCTACGCCGAGACCGACCGGATCACGCGCGAGACGGCGCGGAACTTCGCCTGGGGCATACGCGTGCTCCCTGGCCCGAAACGACGGGCGATCGCGGCGCTCTACGCATTCGCCCGCCGGGTCGACGACCTCGCCGACCAGGAGACGCCGGCGCGCGCCGAGCTCGAGTCCTGGCGCGGCGCCGCCGAAGCGCTTCCGGCTTCCCAGGACGGCGACGCGATTCTCGTCGCTCTTGCCGATGCCATGACCCGCTACCCGATCCCGCAGGAGGCGCTCGTCGACCTCGTCGACGGGGCGCTCATGGACTGCGACCGCGACCGCTACGAGACGTGGGACGAGCTGCGTGAGTACTGCCGGAGGGTGGCAGGCGCAGTGGGAATCGCCTGCGCGGCGGTCTACGAGCCGTCGAGCTGGGAGGCGGCGAGGCCCCGTGCACAGACCCTCGGGCTCGCACTCCAGCAGATCAACATCATGCGCGACGTCGCCGAGGACTGGGCACTCGGCCGCGTCTACATCCCGCAGAACGAGCTGAGCCGCTTTCGCGTCACCGCGGAGGAGATCGCCTCGGGCCGGCCGGGCCCCGGCTGGCGGCCGCTCATGGAGCACCAGGCTGTTCGGGCAGACGCGCTCATGCGCAAGGGCCTCGAGCTCCTCCCGCTGCTCGACCGGCGCAGCGCGCTGTGCGTGCGGAGCTTCGCCGGGATCTACCGCGGACTGCTCACGCAGATGCGCTCGCGCGGCTACGACGTGTTCAGCGAGCCGCCGCACCTCTCGACGGTCGAGAAGATGAAGGCGGTCGTCGCCCTGTGAGGGTCGCGGTCGTCGGCGGCGGCCTGGCCGGGCTCGCTGCAGCTCTCGAGCTGACCAAGCAGGGGCACGACGTCCGCCTCCTCGAGGCAAGGCCGACCCTCGGCGGGGCGGTGCAGACCCTCCCGGAGAGGGAGGGCGACCCGAGCCCGCCGCCCGACAACGGGCAGCACGTCGCGCTCGGCTGCTGCACGGCCTACCTCGACTTCATCGCCGAGATCGGGCAGTCCGGCGCCCTGAGGCGCATGCGCCTCGGCCTGCCTGTGGTGGCGGAGGACGGCCGCGTCGCCACGATCCGCCCGGGGCTCGTGGGGCTGCTGCGCTACGGCCACGTCGGCCTGGGTGAACGGCTCGCGACCGGGCGCGTGGCGCGCAAGCTGGCGAAGCTCGATGCGGTCGAGCACGACGACGAGACCTTCGGCTCGCTGCTGCGCACGCTCGGGCAGTCGCAGGAAGGCGTCGCCCGCTTCTGGGATGTCTTCGTCAGGCCCGCGCTCAACCTCGGCACGGACGAGGTCAGCGCGGCGCCCGGGATCTTCACCGTGCAGACCGCTCTTCTCGCGGGCGGCGGCGCGAGCGACCTGATTCTTCCGACGGCGCCGCTCGGCGAGATGCACGGAGACGCTGCGGGAGCGGAGCTCGGGCGCCGCGGGGCCGAAGTGGCGCTCGGGACGCGGGTCGCCTCGCTGGACGAGCTCGACGCCGATGGGATCGTCGTCGCCGTGCCGCCCGCCGAGAGCGCGCGCCTCCTCGGCGAGCCCGAGCCGGAGCTCGAGGACTCGCCGATCGTGAGCGTGCACCTGCTCTTCGACCGGCAGATCATGGGCCCGCCGCTGACGGCGCTGCTCGGAAGCGACGCCCACTGGCTCTTCGACCGCGGCGCGCTCACCGGCCACCAGCCGGAGCGCGGCCAGTACATCACCGCCGTCTCGAGCGGCGCGCCCGAGCTACTCGAGCTCCGCGGCCGCGAGCTGATCGACCACGTGTCCGGGCAGGTGACCGATCGGCTGGGCGCCGCCGAGCTTCTCTGGTCGCGCGTGAGCCGCGAGCCGGGTGCGACCTTCGCAGCCCGTCCGGGCACCGCGCGCCTGCGGCCCGGTGCCGTCACGGGCAGGCCGAATGTCGTCCGCGCGGGCGCCTGGACCGACACGGGCTGGCCGGCGACGATGGAGGGAGCGATCAGGAGCGGGCGTGAGGCCGCGCGCGTGCTCGCCGCTTCCGTTCGTGAGAAGGTGACTGCGTGAGCACGACCGTTGGCACCGACTTCGAGCGCGCCCTCGACGCGGGCGTGGAGCGGCTTCTCTCGCTGCAGAAGCCGGACGGCTTCTGGGTCGCCGAGCTCGAGTCCAACGTGACGATGACCGCTCAGCACATCTTCTGGCACGAGTTTCTGCGCATCGCGGACGAGGACACGGTTCGCCGCTGCACCAACGAGCTTCTCGCCCGTCAACGAGACGACGGCACCTGGACGATCTACTGGGGCGGGGAGCCCGATCTCGCCGCCACAGTAGAGGCCTACACCGCGCTGCGCATGGCTGGCCTCGCCCCCGATGACGCCCGCTTGGCCGGCGCGCGCAGCTACATCGAGGAGCAGGGAGGCATCGGCGCCTCGCGGGTCTTCACCCGCATGTGGCTCGCCCTCTTCGGCCTCTGGCCGTGGGAGGAGATCCAGGCGATCCCGCCCGAGCTCGTCCTCCTCAGCCCCGAGCTGCCGCTCTCGGTCTACAGCTTCGGCTGCTGGGCCCGGCAGACGCTCGTCGCGCTCTCCATCGTCATGCACTACCGGCCGGTGCGGCGCCTTCCCGAGGAGCGGCTCGCGCGCGAGATCGACCTCGGGCCCATGGAGCGGCCGCAGACCGCCTGGAATCTCCTCGACTCGGCGATCCGCTGGTACAACGGCCAGACGATCCAGCCCGGCCGCGAGCGGGCGCTCGCCTACGCGGAGCGATGGCTCATCGACCGGCAGGAGCTCGACGGCTCGTGGGGCGGGATCCAGCCGCCGTGGGTCTGGTCGCTGATCGCCTTCGCCTGCCGCCGCCACGGGCCCGAGTCGCCGTATCTTCGGCGCGGGATCGAGGGCTGGAAGCGGTTCATGGTCGACGACGGCGACCGGCTGCGCCCCGAGGCCTGCCAGTCCCCCGTCTGGGACACGTGCCTCGCGCTCGTCGCGCTTCGCGCCGCGGGTGTGTCCGCCGATGAGCCCGCGCTCCAGAAGGCCGGCGAGTGGCTCCTGCGCGAGGAGGTCAGGAGCCGCGGCGACTGGGCCGTGCGCCTGCCCGGGGTCGAGCCCGGCGGCTGGGCCTTCGAGTACGACAACGACCTCTACCCGGACATCGACGATGCCGCAGTCGTCGGTATCGCGCTCAACGAGCTCGGCGTCGGCCGGCCGGCGGTCACGCGTGCCTGCGGCTGGATCGAGGCGATGCAGTCGCGGAGCGGAGGCTGGGGCGCCTTCGAGAAGGACAACGACGCCTACTGGCTCTACGAGATCCCGTTCGTCGACTTCGGAGCGATCATCGACCCGCCGAGCGTCGACGTCTCCGGCCACGCCGTCGAGCTGCTCGCAATGGAGCCCGGCTATGAAGAGTCCGTTCGCCGGGGCGTCGAGTACCTGCTCGCCAAGCAGGAGGAGAACGGCTCCTGGTTCGGGCGCTGGGGCGTGAACTACGTCTACGGGACGGGCGCCGCCCTCCCGGCGCTCGAGGCAGCAGGAATCCCACATGACCACCCGGCGATGAGGCGGGCCGTGGCCTGGCTCGAATCCGTCCAGCAGGAGAACGGCGGCTTCGGCGAGGATTGCCGCTCCTACGACGTCGGCGAGGACGGCGCGCGCTGGCACGGGCGCGGCGAGCCGACGGCCTCGCAGACGGCCTGGGCGCTGCTCGGGCTCATCGCCGCCGGCGAGGCGCACTCGCAGGCCGCGACGCGCGCGGCTGCCTGGCTCGCCGAGACCCAGCGCGAGGACGGCGACTGGGACGAGCCGTACTTCACGGGCACGGGCTTCCCGCGCCACTTCCTCATCAACTACCACCTCTACCGCACGTACTGGCCGGTCATGGCGCTCGGCCGCCTCAAAGCCGCCCGCGCTTGAGGGTCTATGTGTCAGGCGCGACGGGCTTCGTGGGAAGCCACGTCGCGCGCGAGCTGCGCGAGCAGGGGGCGGAGGTGCGCGACGAGCGCGTCGACCTTGACGACTATGCCGCGCTGGAACACGTGCTCGACGGCTGCGACGCCGTCGTCCACGTCGCGGCCCTCTACAGCTACGAGGCGCCGGAGTCGGAGCTCGAGCGCGTGAACGTCGAGGGGACGCGGACGATTCTCGCCGCCGCGCTCGGCAAGGGCGTCCGCCGCTTTCTCTTCACGAGCACCGCAGGAACTTGCGGCCCGGTCCCAGGCAGAGTCGCGACCGAGGACGACGAGCCGCCCGAATGGGAGCTCTCAATCCCCTACAAGCGCACGAAGCTCGAGTCCGAGCGACTCGCCTTAGCCGCGGGCGCGGTCGTGGTCAATCCGACGACACCCGTCGGAGACGGCGACGCCAAGCCGACGCCCACCGGGAAGATGATCGAGGACGTCGCCACCGGCCGGATCCGCGGCTACGTCGCCACCACGGGCCTGAACGTCGTCGATGTCCGCGACGTCGCCCGCGGCCACGCCCTCGCACTCGAGCGCGGCGAGCCCGGGGAGCGCTATCTGCTCGGCGGCGTGAACCTCTCGCTGGAGGAGCTTTTCGCCGCGATTGCAGACCTTGCGGAACGTCCGCGCCCGCAGTTCCGGGTGCCGTATCCTTTGGCCGTAGCAGCGGCAAAGGCAGGTTTTGCGAACGCAGAAGAGGTCAAGCTCGCGCGCATACCGATGTTTTTCGCCTCGGATAAGGCTCGGAGTAGACTCGAGTACGAACCAGGCCCCGTCGAGCCGGCTTTGGCCCGCGCCACGGCCGAAGCGCTGACAAGGAAGGGAGGCGCATGAAGTTTCCGCTTCGCAGCACCGTCCAGATCGGGCGCTACGTCGCCTCGCAGAAGAAGAACGACCGCTACCCGCTCGTGATCATGCTCGAGCCGACCCTGGGCTGCAATATCGCCTGCATCGGCTGCGGGAAGATCCGCGAGTACGAGTCGAACAAGGCCCGGCTGACCGTCGAGGAATGTCTCCAGGCGGCGATCGAGTGCCCGGCTCCGGTCATTTCCATCTGCGGCGGCGAGCCGCTGATCTTCAAGGGCATCGAGGACGTCGTCGGCGGCTTTCTCGAGATGAAGCGGAACATCCAGCTCTGCACGAACGCGCTGCGCCTCTCCGACATGCTCGCCAAGTTCGAGCCGAACCCGCGCCTCACGTTCGTGGTCCATCTCGACGGCATGCGCGAGATCCACGACTACATCTGCGACTACCCGGGCCTCTGGGAGATCGCGGTGGCGGCGATCCGCGAGGCCCGCGAGGCCGGCTTCCGCGTTACGACGAACACGACCATCTTCAAGGAGACGGACGTGGCGGACGTCCTCGAGATGATGCGCTTCCTCACCGAGGAAGTCGGCATCGACGGAATGCTTGTTGCGCCGGGCTACCAGTACTCCCAGATCGACCCCGCGCTCACCATGACGCGCGCCGAGCACGAGGAGAAGTTCCGGACCATCCGGGACGGCGTGCGCAAGAACGGCTACAAGTGGCTGGCGAGCCCGGTCTACCAGGACTTCCTCACCGGCGACCGCAAGCTCCCATGCGCGCCGTGGGGCTCGGTGACGCGGAACCCGTACGGCTGGAAGGGCCCCTGCTACCTCCTCACCGACGGCATCTTCCCGACCTACGAGGCTCTCATCGATGGGATCGAGTGGGAGCGCTACGGGCCGGGGAACGACCACCGCTGCGAGCACTGCGGCATCCATTCCGGCTTCGAGCCGTCGGCGACGATCGCCACGACCTCGAGCGTCAAGGAAACGGTGCGGAGTCTCGCGTGGACGCTCCGTTAATCGCGAAAAATGCTGACGCATTTTCCGCGAAGGGAAATGCACTGACTCTTGCCTGCGCTTTGAAGGTTGAAGAGCGTGCAGCACGTAAGGGCGGTGCAAGGACGGCGCTCATCGGAATGGGGGCCGGGTTGCCCCTCCCTGAGGGCCGGCTCGTCTCCTTCGGATTTGCGGGCGGGCTCGGCGAGACCCTTCGGCCGGGCACGCTCGTGACGGCGACGAAGGTCGTGGATCCCAGCGGACGCACGCTGTGGGATGGGCCTCCCCTCGAGGTGGAGGGTGCCGAGCCCGCCGTCGTCTGCGCCTCGGAGGAGGTCTCGAACGAGCCGAAGGCCCGGCGCGAGCTCGCCGAGCGGACCGGCGCGACGGTCGTGGACATGGAGAGCGGGGTGCTCGCCTCCACAGGGCGACTGGCCGGCGTCGTGCGGGCGATCTCGGACTCCGGCGACGAGCCCCTCGGCCGGCTCGTCTGCGCCGGGAAGGCCGACGGCGGCACCGATTGGAAGGTCGTCGCCACGGCATTCGCGACCGAGCCGCTCAAGTCGATCCGAACCGCGCGGGACGCGCGCAGGGCGAGCGCAGCCCTGACGCGCGCAGCCGAGGAGCTCTCGTGAGCAAGCGAGTTCTGGTCGCAGCTCCTCGCAGCTTCTGCGCGGGAGTCGTCCGCGCGATCGACATCGTGGAGAAGCTGCTCGAGCAGCATGGCCCGCCCGTGTACGTGCGCCACGAGATCGTCCACAACGTCCACGTGGTCCGCGACCTCGAAGCGCGCGGCGCCGTCTTCGTCGAGTCCGAGGACGAGGTGCCGGAGGGCGAGCTCATCGTCCTCTCGGCACACGGGGTCGCGCCAACCGTCTACGAGAAGTGCGCCGAGCGCGGGCTGAAGGTGGTCGACGCCGTCTGCCCGCTCGTTTCGAAGGTCCATGCCGAAGCTCGCCGCTACGCGGGCCGAGGACTGAAGATCGCCCTCGTCGGCCACGCGGGCCACGTCGAGGTCGAGGGCACGATGGGCGAGGCACCCGACTCCATCGTTCTCGTCGAGACACCCGAAGACGCGCGCAACCTCGAGATCGAGGAGGGCGAGCAGGTCGCGTACCTCACGCAGACCACGCTGTCGCTCGACGACACCGGCGACGTCGTCGACGCGTTGCGCGAGCGCGTCCCGGATCTCGTCGGGCCTCCGTCGGCGGACATCTGCTACGCGACGCAGAACCGCCAGGATGCGGTGAAGCGCATTTGCGAGGAGGCGACGCTCGTGCTCGTCGTCGGCTCGCGGACGAGCTCGAACGCGAATCGCCTGGTCGAGGTGGCCCGTGATCGCGGAGCCGATGCCTACCTGATCGACGACGAGGCGGACCTCGACCCGGCCTGGCTCGAAGGCCACGAGGCCGTCGGCCTGACCGCCGGAGCGTCCTCTCCGGAGCTCCTGGTCGACCGGGTCTTCGCGCGGCTCGCCGAGCTCGGCTTCACCGAGCGCGCCGAGGTCGAGATCGCGCGCGAGGACGTCTTCTTCCGCCTTCCGGCGGAACTTCGCTCCTAATTCCGCTTAGATTCATCCATGGGAGTGAACGTCGCCTATCCGGGCCGCGACGGCGCGCACAGCGCGGCGGCCTGCGACAACCTCTTTCCGACGGGCGCCGAGCTCGTTCCGCTGCCGAGCTTCACCGCGGTGGTCGAGGCCGCCTCGGAGGGTGAAGTCGCCTTTGGCGTGCTCCCGATCGAGAGCTCGCTCACGGGGCCGGTCAACGAGACGCACGACCTTCTCTACGAGTCGCCGCTCTCCATCACGGGTGAGACCGTCCTCCCGATTCGCCATTGCCTGGCCGGGCCCCAGGACGTTCTGCTCGAGGAGATCCGGATCGTGCGCTCTCATCCCGCCGCCCTCGACCAGTGCCGTCGGCTCCTCGCGGCGATGCCCTGGACGACGGCGATCGCGGCGGCCACGACCGCCGACGCGGCCTCCGAAGTCGCAGAGCGAGGGGATACGGGCGAGGCAGCGATCGCCAGCGAGCGGGCTGCGCGCATGTACGGCCTCACCGTCATCGCGGGCGACGTCGGTGACCATCCTGAGGCGTACACCCGCTTCGTCTCCGTCGCCCCCTACACCCGCATCGACCGGGCGGGCGAGACCTGGCGCACCGCCTTCTCCTTCGCCACCGACCACCGGCCGGGAGCCCTGCACAAGGCGATCGAGCCCTTCGGCCGTCACGAGCTCGACCTCGTCCAGCTCGTCTCGCGGCCGATCCCGTCGACGCCGTGGCGGTACCGCTTCGACGCCGTCCTCGCCGGCCACCCCCTCGACCCCATCGTGACCGAGACGCTGGCCGAGGTTCAGGGCCTGACGCGCGAGCTGCGCGTCTTCGGCTCGTATCCGGCGCACGCCTAGCCGGCGGGCCGCAGCTCCTTCTCGAATCGGGAATGCGTCCGCTCTGAACGCATCCCCAGGCGTTCGTAGACGCGCTTGGCCCCCGTTCGATTCCAGGAGTCGACGACGAGGGACGAATCGCGCCGCCCGCGCCGCTTGAACTCGGTGAAGGCGGTGAGCAGGAGCGCAGTGCCGATCCCTCGGCCACGCCAGTCCCGCGCGACGCCGAGCTGGCGGATCCAGCCCTCGCCCTCGTAGTTCGGGCAGACGATCGCGCCCACAATGTGCCCCTCAGCCTCGGCGACGAACCAGAGCGACGGGTCGAACGCCTTGCGATTGATCTCGTGCGCCTCCCACTCCTCGAAGGACTCGAACGGCCGCCGGCGGATGTTGTCCTCGAAGGCCGCGCCGATCACGCGATGGGTCTCATGGGCGTCGCGCTCGCGCTCGAACGGCCTGATGATCACTCCCGCAGGCGGAGTTGCAGGCGGAATCTCGTCGTCCAGTTGGCGCACGAGGCGCCAGTAGGTACGCACGTCGGCGTACCCCGCTCGGAGGAGAAGTGCTCTGCCGGCCTCGTTCACCGAGCTGAGTGCCTGGCCGACAAGGACGCGCTTCCCTGCGAGGGTGCGCTCGAGCGCCCGGCCCTCGATGCGCCGTCGCAGGGCATCGCCGATCCCCAGCCCCCGGCTGGCCGCGCGCACGTAGACCTCGGCGTTGTCGTTGAAGTGCAGGGCCGCGTAGGCGGCGAGAGCTCCGTGGGCGTCCTCGGCGAGCCACGCGTCGCGTTCCAGGTCGAGTCCGGGGCTGCCCCAGTCGGCGAGGAGGTCGTCGAGCTCGAAGTCGGGCGTTCCGTACTCCTCGACGTCGAAGGCGACGACGAGCTCCGTGACGGCCTCGGCGTCCTCCGTCGTCGGAGGGCGGATTCGAAAAGACTCCGGCATGGCTTGCGTACACTCTGTCTGATGGGCTCGCAGGCCCGGCCCTGGTTCCCGCTCGCGGGTGCGTTCGGCGCGCTCGGAGTGGCCGCGCTCTACCTGACGATCATCTGGCAGGAGGGAGAGGGCGAGCTGACGAGCGGGCGGGTGCTGTTCGTCGCCGCCTGTCTCGTGGGAGCGGCAGCCGCCCTCGTTTTGGGATTGACGACAGGCGCACGGTCTCGCGCGATCCTCTTCGCCGGGGCGGCAGCGATACTCGTGATCTGGACCTTCCTGACGTTTTCGATCGGTCTTCTGCTCGCACCTGCGGCGGCCTTCGCCGTCTATAGCGCGGACGTCGCACGGTCGGGGGCGCGGAGAGAGCCGGCGTTGGCGGCTCTCGCCGCAGTTGCGCTTGTCGCGGCCGGCCTCTTCCTGACCTAGGCCGACAGAACCGAGCCGACCAGCGTCGGCAGGTTCTCCACGGTGTAGCCGCCTTCGAGCACGAAGCCGACCCGCGGTGCCAGTGCCTGGGCGCGCCTCGTCATCTCCGCGAACCCGTCCTCGGTCACGCGCATGCCGCCGAGGAGGTCGCCGGCGGCCGCGTCGAACCCGGCCGACACGAGCAGGAGCTCGGGCTCGAACGCCGCGATCGCCGGCTCGACGAGCCGATCCATCGCGTCGAGGTAGACGCCGTCGCCGGAGCCCGCCTCGAGCGGGACGTTCAGCGTCGTTTCGTTCCCGTCGCCGGGGCCTCCGCTTCCAGGCCAGAACGGCCACTGCTGGATGGACGCGAACAAGACCGACGGGTCGCTCCAGAAGATGTCCTGCGTGCCGTTTCCGTGGTGGACGTCCCAGTCGAGGATGGCGACGCGGTCGATCCCGAGGTTCACCTGGGCGAAACGCGCCGCGATCGCGACGTTGTTGAACACGCAGAACCCCATGGCGCGGTCGGGCAGCGCGTGATGACCGGGCGGGCGGACAGCCGCAAAGCCGCCGCGCTCCGCGACGGCAATCGCGCCGCCGACAGCGAGCCGTGACGTTTCGTAGGTCGACGGCGTGCAGACCGTATCCGCGTCGAGCATGAGCGTCTGTCCGCGTTCCGAGGTCTCGCGAATGCGCCGGATGTAGTCCGGGTCGTGGCAGAGCATGATCTCCTCGGGCGTGGCCCGGCGTGGCTCTTCGTAGTCCGGGAAAGCCTCGAGGATGACGGCAACCCGTTCCGGCCGCTCGACGTGGTCACCCGTCAGGTGCAGGGTCGCGAAATCGGTATGGCTGACGAGCGGGATCAAGGCCCGGGAACTATTTCAGGACGACGAACGCGTCTACGTCAACAGCCACTCGACCCGGCCTAGGCGCGCTCGCGCATCCGCTTCGAGAGCCCGCCGAGGCCCCACGACTCGGTCAGCTTCGCGGCGCGCTCCCAGTTGGGCTCCACGTCGGGAAACTTGGGCACCGGCGCGTCGTACTGGAGGCGCGCGATGCGGAGGTACTCGCGCAGCTGGTCGGCGATCGTCGGAAAGCCCCCGGCCTGCAGCGCGGCGTCCAGCGACCCGTGCTTCTTCACGATCGCGGCCGCGCGGCCCGGGCCCACGCCGGGCGCGCCCGGGATCCTGTCCGACGGGTCGCCGCGCAGCGCGATGAAGTCCGGCACCTGGTCGGGCTCGACGCCGTAGCGCTCGCGCACCTCGGCCGGCCCGACCCGCTGGAGCTCGGAGACCCCGCGCTTCGGGTGGAGAATGGTCGTCCGCGGCGAAGCGAGCTGGAAGAGATCGCGGTCGTTCGTGAGCACGAGTGTCGATCCCTTGCGCTTCTCCTCCGAGGCGACGGCCGCGGCGAGAAAGTCGTCCGCCTCGTAACCGGCCTCTTTCGCCCACGGGAAGCCGAGGGCCTCGACGAGGTCGGGGAGCCGGTCGAGCTGGTCGGTGAGGTCCTGCGGGAAGTCGCGCCCCGACTGGTACTCGGGCAAGAGCTCGTGCCGGTAGGTCGGCACGGTGAGGGTGTCGAAGGCGACGAAGACCGTGCGCGGTTCCTCCGCCTCCCACGCGCGAATGAGCATGTTCGCGAAGCCCACGATCATGTTGGCGGGATTGCCGTCGCCGCCCTTGATCGAGCTCGGAAGCGCGTGGTAGGCGCGGTGCGCGAGGTTGTCGCCGTCGACTGCGAGTAAAGGTCGAGCGGCCATCGAGCCGAATAATGGCGTGTTTCGCCCCTCCGCTAACGTGTTTCGCAGTGGCAAAGACAACAAAGAGCGCAGCAGGAAACGGCGACCGCCTCGTCATCGTCGAGTCGCCCGCCAAGGCGCGGACCATTGCCGGCTACCTCGGACCGGGGTTCGTGGTCGAGTCGAGCATCGGCCACGTACGCGACCTTCCCGAGCGCGCAGCTGACATCCCGGCGAAGTACAAGAAGGAGCCGTGGGCGCGGCTCGGCGTCGACACCGACAACGATTTCGAGCCTCTGTACGTCGTCGATCCGGACAAGAAGCACGTCGTCGCAGACCTGAAGAAGCGGCTCGCCGAGGCTGACGAGCTTCTACTCGCAACGGATGAAGACCGCGAGGGTGAGGCGATCGCGTGGCACCTCCTCGAAGTGCTGCGGCCGAAGGTTCCCGTCCGGCGCATGGTCTTCCACGAGATCACGAAAGACGCGATCCAGCGCGCGCTCGGCGAGACCCGTGAGGTCGACCGCCGTCTCGTCGATGCGCAGGAGACTCGCAGGATCCTCGACCGTCTCTACGGATACGAGGTCTCGCCGGTCCTCTGGAAGAAGATCACGAGGGGCCTTTCCGCCGGCCGGGTGCAGTCCGTGGCCACGCGTCTCATCGTCGAGCGCGAGCGGGCCCGCATCGCCTTCGTCGCCGCGTCCTACTGGGACGTCGAGGGCGTCTTCGACCCGGGCTCGTTCTCCGCGCGCCTCGTTGCGCTGGATGGAGAGACGGTCGCCCAGGGGCGCGACTTCGGGCCCGACGGCCAGATCGCGACCGACGGGGTCGTCCACCTCGACGAAGAGGGCGCGAGGAGCCTCGTCGCAGCGCTCGAGGGCGCCGCCTTCACGGTGCGCAGCGTGCGGCAGAAGCCGTACCGGCGCCGTCCCGCCGCGCCCTTCATGACCTCGACGCTGCAGCAGGAGGCGAGCCGCAAGCTCCGCTTCACTTCTCAGCGGACGATGCGCACTGCGCAGCGGCTCTACGAGAACGGCTACATCACATACATGCGAACGGACTCGACGACGCTGTCCGAGTCCGCCTTGGCCGCCGCCCGCGATCAGGCGCGGTCTCTCTACGGCACGGACTACGTGCCGGCGGACCCCCGTCGCTACGACCGCAAAGTGAAGAGCGCCCAGGAGGCGCACGAGGCGATCCGTCCGGCGGGCGACCAGTTCCGCACACCCGATGAGGTCGCGCGCGAGCTCGGCGGCGAAGAGCTCGCCCTCTACGACCTCATCTGGAGGCGCACGGTCGCGTCGCAGATGGCCGATGCAGTCGGGGAAACGATCTCGGTCAGGCTCGGCGCGACGGCTGTGAACGGCGTCGACGCCGAGTTCGGCACGTCCGGCACGGTGATCACGTTCCGCGGCTTCCTCGCCGCCTACGAGGAAGGGCGCGACGACGAAGCCGCCGCCGAGGACACCGACCGCCGGCTGCCGCCGCTCGAGGAGGGCCAGGAGCTCCAGAACAAGCGCCTCGAGGCGTTGGGTCACGAGACGACCCCGCCGCCGCGGTACACCGAAGCGACCATCGTGCGCGCCCTCGAGGAGCTGGGCATCGGCCGGCCTTCGACCTACGCGTCGATCATCGGCACGATCATCGACCGCGGCTACGTCTTCAAGAAGGGCACGGCTCTCGTTCCCTCGTTTGTCGCGTTTGCCGTGGTACGGCTCCTCGAGGAGCACTTCGAACGCCTGGTCGACTACGAGTTCACCGCCCGGATGGAGGATGTGCTCGACCGGATCGCGACGGGGGAGGAGGAGCGCGTTCGGTGGCTGCGGTCCTTCTATTTCGGAGACAACGGCGACGAGGGCCTCAAGCGCCTCGTCTCGCACCTCGACGACATCGACGCCCGCGCGGTCAACTCCTTCGATCTCGAGAACGGCATCGTCGTCCGCGTCGGCCGCTACGGCCCGTACATCGAGCAGGACGGAAGCCGCGTCTCGATCCCGGACGACCTCCCGCCCGACGAGCTGACCCCGCAGGTCGCCAAGGAGCTTCTCTCCAAGGCTTCGAGCGGGCGGTCGCTCGGCGAGGATCCCGAGACGGGCCACGGCATCGACGTCCGTGAGGGCCGCTACGGCCCCTATGTGACCGAGGTTCTCCCCGAGGGCGAGGAGGGAAAGCCGCGCACCGCGTCGCTGTTCAAGACCATGTCGATCGAGACCGTCACCCTGGACGAGGCGCTTCGCCTGCTCGCTCTCCCGCGCACCGTCGGGGTCGATCCCGCGGACGGTCAGGAGATCGTGGCGCGCAACGGCCGCTACGGGCCGTACCTCCAGAAGGGCGACGAGACCCGCTCGCTCGAGTCGGAGGAGGAGCTCTTCACGATCGGCGTCGAAGCGGCCGCCGAAGCCTTCACGCGACCGAAGACGAGAGGTCGCAGAGGGGCGTCGACCGCGCCGCTTCGGACGCTTGGGCCCGACCCTTCGAACGGCCGCGAGATCTCCCTCAAGAGCGGCCGCTACGGGCCCTACGTCACCGACGGCGAGACGAACGCGAGCCTGCAGGACGGCGACGACCCTGACGCGGTCACGCTCGAGCGGGCGGCCGAGCTTCTTGCCGAGCGCCGTGCCGCGCCGAGGCGGACGCGCCGGCAGAGGCGCAGATAGCTCGCCAACCAATCGGCCTGCGAGGCGTCTGAAGAGACAGAGGGCGGAGGGCCTCGGCGCGGGGTAACCACCCGGTAACCGCGAGGTTAAACGTCAGTTAAGCGGGCCGCGAATGCCTGGGAAACCCAGGGAATTCGCCTTACAGTGCGAACGTTTAGTTGGACAGGAGGCATCCGTCCACGACGTTTCAGCGAAAGGATCATAGGAACTACGTGAGTCAGACCCAGAACTCCATGCATGAAATTCTCGACACCCTGCAGGGCCGTTCCATCGTCGAAAACGCCGAGGAACGCGGCTATGTTGAGCCGGCCGAGCTTGAGGCACTTGCCCTCGAGCTGGACCTCGGCGACCAGGAAATGGCCGACTTCACCCAGGAGCTCGAATCGCTCGGGCTCGAGATCGGCGCTCCTGTCGACGAGCCTGAGGAGACTCCGGCGGTCGCTCCGATCACGGAGCACGTCCATCACGGTGCCGGTGACAGCCTGCAGCTCTTCCTCGCGGATGTCGGCAAGCACAAGCTGCTGACGGCATCCGAGGAGGTCACGCTCGCCAAGCAGATCGAAAAGGGCGATCTCATCGCCAAGCGGAAGATGATCGAGTCGAACCTCCGGCTCGTCGTCTCCATCGCCAAGGGATATCGCGGGCTCGGCGTTCCGTTCCTGGACCTGATCCAGGAGGGCACGCTCGGCCTCAACCGCGCGGTCGAGAAGTTCGACTGGCGGCGGGGCTTCAAGTTCTCGACCTACGCGACCTGGTGGATTCGCCAGTCGGTGCAGCGCGCCGTCGCCAACAACGCGCGCACCATCCGCGTTCCCGTCCACGTCGTCGAGCGCCAGCAGAAGCTCGGCCGGGCCGCCCGCCGGCTCGAGGTGGAGCTGGGCCGCGAGGCGACGAAGGAAGAGCTTGCGGAGGCCACCGGCCTTCCGGTTCAGCACGTCGACGAGGCGCTGGGCGCCGCCCAGGCTTCTGTCTCGCTGAACCAGAGCGTCGGTGCCGACGACGAAGGCGAGCTCGGCGATCTCTTCGCCGACCGCGAGGCTGCAGACCCGTTCGACGAGGCCGAGGAGTCTCTGCGCAAGCAGGGAGTCCGCAAGGCGCTCGACGCCCTCCCCGAGCGGGAGCGGCGCATCCTCGAGCTCCGCTTCGGCTTCGAGGGCGATCCCTGGACGCTCGAGGCCATCGGGCATGAGCTCGGGCTCACGCGGGAACGCGTGCGCCAGCTCGAGGGCCAGGCCCTCCAGCGCCTCGCCGCGCTCCGCGACCTTTCCTCGGTCGCGGCATAAGTCACAAGCTGTAGTGAGGTAGGGATTGGGGCCGCGGAGCGGCCCCAATCACCCTTTTCGGGCTGAGCTAGCGGCTGAGGGCGACCGATCTTCGCTTTCGGGCCGCAGTCAACTTCCGAAAGGTACCCCCATGTTTACGCATATTCGCATCGCCGCGATCCGCTTCAGCATCGTCGCCGTTCTGCTCGTCACAGCCGCCGTCGCCGCCGGCTGGAAGTGGAACCGGCTGCTGCCCTAGCGGTTCCTTCTCCAAGCTCCTCCAGGAGCGCCGCCACCACCTCGGGGTCGAACTGCGTCCCGGCGCAGCGCTCGAGCTCGGAGATGGCGCGCTCGTGCGAGAGCTTGGAGCGATAGACGCGGTCGGTCGTCATCGCGTCGTAGGCATCGGCGACGAAGAGGATGCGCGATCCGAGC
>JBKPRJ010000024.1:0-10307 GCA_046734455.1 Actinomycetota bacterium
GGCCTGGGGCCCGTGCGCCAGCGGCGCCGCTCCGGCGAGCGCCCGGGCGGAAGGCGCGGAGGGCGCGTCGAGAAGCCGCGCACCGACGACCAGGGCGTCTCGGCCGAGGGCCGCGAGCAGCCTACGGTCGAGCCCGAGGTCGAGACGGTTCCGGCACCCGTCGAGGACGCGCCGGACACGACGACGCAGAAGCAGCAGGTCGAGGATCCGACCAAGCTCGAGGACTCGGGGGGTGAAGGCTGATGCTGATGCCCCGCAAGACGAAGTTCCGCAAGCAGCAGCGCGGGCGCCGTCGCGGCTATGCGAAGGGCCAGCAGCAGGTCCACTTCGGGGACTACGGCCTGAAGTCGCTCGACGCCGGCTGGGTCACCAACCGCCAGATCGAAGCGGCTCGTATCGCCATGACCCGCCACATCAAGCGCGGCGGCAAGGTCTGGATCAACGTTTTCCCGGACAAGCCGGTCACGCAGAAGCCCGCCGAGACCCGTATGGGCTCCGGCAAGGGCTCGCCCGAGCACTGGGTGGCCGTGATCAAGCCCGGACGCGTCATGTTCGAGCTCGCCGGCGTCCCCGAGCCGCTCGCCCGCGAGGCCATGCGCCTCGCCGGGATGAAGCTCCCCGTCAAGACGAAGTTCGTGAAGAGAGAGGCTGATCTCTTTGAGGGCTAGAGAGCTGCGAGAGCTTTCGGACGAGGAGCTCACCCGGCGCCTCGCCGACAGCCGCGAGAACTTGTTCAACCTCCGCTTCCAGATGGCGACAGGCGCGCTCGAGAACACGGCGCGCATCTCCATTGCGAAGCGTGAGATCGCCCGGATCCTGACCGTTCAGGCCGAGCGCCATTCGACGTTGGAGAGAAGGTAGATGGCACGACCGAGAAAGAAAACCGAAGAAGAGCAGCCGCAGGACGCCGTCGAGGAGACGGCTGAGGCCGAGGCTCCGGAGGCCGAGGAGAAGCCGAAGCAGAAGGCTCCCGCCAAGAAGAAGGCGGAGCCGAAGGCCAAGGCCGAGCCGAAGAAGAAGGCTGCTCCGAAGGCGGAGGCCGAGGAGGCTCCCGCTGAGGAGGGTCCGGCCGAGGAGCCGGCCGCCGAGGAGGAGTCGGCGGTGGAAACGGCCCCTGCCGACGAGCCGGTTGCCGAGCCCGTCGCCGAGGAGGCGCCGGCGGAGGAGCCCGTGGCCGAAGAGCCCGTCGCCGAGGAAGCTCCGGCCGAAGAGCCCGCGGCCGAAGAGCCGCCCGCCGAAGAGCCCGTGACTGAGGAGCCAGTCGCCGAAGAGCCCGTGGCCGAAGAGCCTGCGGCCGAGGGGGCTCCCGCGGAGGAGCCCGTCGCGGAGGCCGAGGCGCCGGCTGCCGAGGCCGGGGAGACGGCTGACGGCGAGGAGGGCGCAGAGCCCGCCGCCGAAGTCCCCGCGCCGGTGGTTCCGGGCAAGCCGAAGAAGAAGAGACTGCCGCGATCCGAACGGCGTCAGCGCACGAAGCCGAAGCGCGAGCGCCCGACGACCCGCGCGGCGATCGTCCGGCTGCCGAAGCCAGAGCACGTCCGCGGCAAGCGCAAGGAGCGCCGCGGTGTCGTCGTCTCGAGCGCGATGGACAAGACCATCGTCGTCCGCGTCGACACGCTGAAGCCGCATCCGGTCTACAAGAAGATCGTCCGCCGCTCGCGCAAGTTCCACGCACACGACGAGACGAACGTTGCGAAGAACGGCGACGTCGTCCGCATCGTCGAGACACGGCCGCTCTCGAAGACCAAGTCCTGGCGCCTGGCCGAGGTGCTGGAGGAAGCCAAGTAGATGGTCCAGCAAGAGACACGTCTCCGCGTCGCCGACAACACGGGTGCCCGTGAGCTCCTGTGCATCCGTGTCATGGGCGGCTCGAAGCGCCGCTACGCGCGGGTCGGCGACGTGATCGTCGGTACCGTGAAGACGGCGACCCCGCAGGGCACGATCAAGAAGGGCGAGGTCGTCCGCGCGGTCGTCGTGCGTACGAAGAAGCCGTTCGGGCGCGACGACGGCACGTCGATCGCCTTCGACGAGAACGCGGCGGTGATCATCGACACGGCCAACAACCCGCGCGGCACGCGCATCTTCGGGCCCGTGGCCCGCGAGCTGCGCGAGAAGAACTTCATGAAGATCGTCTCACTCGCTCCAGAGGTGTTGTAGATGGCAAGCGCAATGAAAATTCGCAAGGGCGACCTGGTTCAGGTGCTCTCCGGCAAGGACCGCGGCAAGCAGGGCCGCGTGCTCGAGGCCGACCCCGTGAAGCAGCGGGTGATCGTCGAGAACCTGAACCTCGTCAAGCGCCACCGCAAGGCGCGCCCGATGAAGGACTCGAGCCGGATGGGCCAGACACAGGTTCAGCCCGGCGGCGTCTTCGACCTCGCCGCGCCGCTCGCGGTCTCCAAGGTGATGATCGTCTGCCCGACCTGCGGCCGCGCGTCGCGCGTCGGCTACGAGTTCCGCGAGGACGAGAAGGGGCGCCGCGTCAAGGTGCGCGTCTGCAAGCGCGAAGGCTGCGGGGAGGTGCTCGACCAGTAATGGCCACTGCGACCAAGAAAAAGCAGCAGCCGAAGAAGGACGGGTACTCGCCGCGGCTCAAGGACCGCTTCGACGCGGAGATTCGCGACCGCCTGAAGGAGCAGTTCTCGTACAGCTCCGTGATGAAGGTCCCGCGGGTCGAGAAGATCACGGTCAACATGGGCGTCGGCGACGCGAAAGTGAACGCGCGCGCGCTCGACAGGGCCGTCGAGGAGCTGACCATCATCAGCGGTCAGCGGGCGCAGATCACCCGCGCGAAGAAGTCGATCGCCGGCTTCAAGATCCGCGAGGGCATGCCCATCGGCACGAAGGTCACGCTTCGCGGTGCCCGCATGTGGGAGTTCCTTGACCGCCTCGTCTCGATCGCGCTCCCGCGCATCCGTGATTTCCGCGGTCTCTCCCCGGCGAGCTTCGACGGCCGCGGCAACTATTCGATCGGGATCCGGGAGCAGATCATCTTTCCGGAGGTCGATTACGACGACGTGGAGACCGTGCGCGGCCTCGACGTCACCATCACGACGTCGGCGGACACGGATGAAGAGGCGTTTGCGCTCCTGCGTGAGCTCGGCCTCCCGTTCCGCGCAGAAGCATAGGAGGACAGTTGGCGAAGAAAAGTCTGATCGCGAAGGCAGCGAGACCGCAGAAGTACAAGTCGCGGGAGTACACGCGCTGCAACCGCTGCGGCCGCCCGCGCGCCGTCTATCGCAAGTTCGGCCTGTGCCGGATCTGCCTGCGCGACCTCGCCCACGAGGGCGTCATTCCGGGCATGACGAAGTCGAGCTGGTAGGGAGGGACGATGCTGACCGATCCAGTTGCAGACATGCTCGCCCGCCTGAAGAACGCGAACAAGGCGCTGCACGACACCGTCGAAATGCCGGCCTCGAATCTGAAGACGGAGATCGCGCGCCTGCTTCGCGACGAGGGCTACATCAAGGATTACCGCATCGAGAAAGGTGAGTCGTTCGATACCTTGGTGATCGAGCTGAAGTTCGGGCCCAAGCGCGAGCGGATCATCACCGACGTGAAGCGGGTCTCGAAGCCGGGCAGGCGCGTCTACGCGACGAAGGACCGCCTTCCGCGCGTCCTCGGCGGCATGGGGACGGCGATCATGTCCACCTCGAGCGGCCTGGTCACGAGCCGCACGGCGCAGGAGCTCGGCGTCGGCGGCGAAGTAGTTTGCTTCGTTTGGTAGCACCCTGAGATGAGTCGAATCGGAAACAGCCCAATCCCGTTGCCCGCCGGCGTGTCGGTGTCGATCTCGCCCGGGCGCGTGATGGTGAACGGCCCCCTCGGCGAGCTGACGCAGATGGTCCCGCAGCGCATGATGGTCGAGCAGGGCGACGGCGAGCTCCTCGTCAAGCGCCCGACCGAGCGCGGGGAGGATCGTGCGCTGCACGGGCTCACCCGCAGCCTGGTCGCCAATATGGTCGAGGGCGTCACGAGCGGCTTCACGAAGACGCTCGAGATCCAGGGCGTCGGCTACCGCGCCTCGATGCGCGGAACCGATCTGGAGCTCAACGTCGGCTACTCGCATCCTGTCGTGAAGAAGCCGCCGCAAGGGATCACGTTCGAGGTTCCGGCCGCGACGCAGGTCGTCGTCAAGGGCATCGACAAGCAGAAGGTCGGCCAGGTGGCCGCGGAGATCCGCGCCGTCCGCCCGCCGGAGCCGTACAAGGGCAAGGGCATCCGCTACGAGGGCGAGTACGTGCGCCGCAAGGTCGGGAAGAGGGCGTAATGGCGACGCTTTCCGTGAGAGAGGCCCGCCTCCGCCGCCACAAGCGCGTGCGCAACAAGGTGCTCGGCACCGCTGAGCGGCCGCGCCTCGTCGTCTTCCGCTCGAACCGCGGCATCTCCGCCCAGCTCGTCGACGACGTCGAGCGCAAGACGATCGCGGCAGCGGGCCACGGCGAGCTCAAGAAGACCTTCAAGGGATCGAAGACGGAGCAGGCGGCCGAGGTCGGCAAGCTACTCGCGGCCGCGGGCAAGAAGGCCGGCGTCGAGACCGTCGTATTCGACCGCGGCGGCTATCTCTACCACGGCCGCGTCAAGGCGCTCGCCGACGGCGCGCGCGAAGGAGGACTGAAGTTTTGAGCAGTGTTGAACGCCAGGTGGAGCGCAACCTCGAGTACGAGTCGCGCGAGCTGAAGGAGCGTGTCGTCGAGATCAACCGCGTCGCCAAGGTCGTGAAGGGCGGCCGGCGGTTCTCGTTCACCGCGCTCGTCGTCATCGGGGACGAGGTCGACCGGGTCGGCGTCGGCTACGGGAAGGCGCGGGAGGTCCCGCTCGCCATCTCGAAGGCCGTCGACGACGCGAAGAAGAACCTCTTCCAGGTGCCGAAGTCAGGCACGACGATCACCCACGAGATCCTCGGGCGCTCCGATGCGGCCCGCGTGCTCCTGCGCCCGGCGAGCGAGGGAACCGGCGTCATCGCCGGCGGCGGCGTCCGCGCCGTCCTCGAGCTGGCCGGCATCCGCGACATCCTCGCGAAGAGCCTCGGCAACCCGAACCCCGTCAACCTCCTCAAGGCGACGGTGAACGGGCTCCAGAGCCTGCGCCGCCCCGAGGAAGTCGCCGCGATGCGCGGCAAGGCCGTTCACGAGGTTCTGTTCCCGCGCAAGAAGACGGACGAGCCCGAGGCGGCTCCCGCACCCACCGAGACCGAGACCATCGAGACTGCTCCAAATGGCGAAGTTGAAGATCACGCAGACGCGTAGCCAGATCGGCCAGTCGGAGAAGCACCGGGGCACCCTCCGGGCGCTCGGCCTGGGCAAGATCGGCCGCTCCGTCGAGCGCGAGGACACTCCGGAGACGCTCGGTATGCTCAGAAAGGTCCGCCACCTCGTGCGGATCGAGGACTGATTCGATGCCCCCGACTCCCGAAGAAGAGCTCAACCTCTCGACGCTCAAGCCGGCGCAGAAGCGCAAGGCGCGCAAACGCGTCGGCCGCGGCATGGGCTCGGGGAAGGGTCGTTACTCCGGCCGCGGCATCAAGGGCCAGAAGGCCCGTTCCGGCTCGCACACGATGCGTCCGGGCTTCGAGGGCGGCCAGATGCCGATCTACATGCGCCTCGGGAAGCAGCGCGGCCCGTACTCGAAGGACGCGATGCCCGTCGGCCCGCACCGCACGCACACGGTGTCCGTGAACGTGCGCGACCTCGAGCGCGTCTTCGACGACGGCGCCGACGTCTCGCTCGACGCCCTCGTCGAGAAGGGGCTAATCAAGAACACGCGCACCGACGTGAAGATCCTCGGCGACGGCGATCTGAAGAAGAAGCTCACCGTGACCGCGCACCTCTTCTCGAAGACGGCGCGGGAGAAGATCGAGTCCGCCGGCGGCACCGCGACGGCTCTCCGCGAGCCCGTCGAGAAGAAGCGCAAGACGCGCAAGGCGAAGCCGGCCGCGGCCGAGGAGCCCGAGGCCGAGGAGACGAGCGGCGAGACCGTTGCAGAGCCCGCCGCAGAGGCCGAGCCCGCAGCCGAGGCCGAGCCCGAGGAGACCCCGGACTCCGAGGAGGAATAGGTGTTTTCCTGGCTGACGAATGCGTGGCGGGTCCCGGAGCTCCGCCATCGCGTGCTCTTCACGGCCATGATCCTCGGCTTCTACCGGCTGGGGAGCTGGATCCCGGTCCCCGGCGTCAACTCGGACGCCATCGACACGTACTTCTCCGGCCAGGGCGGGACGATCCTGGGCCTCCTGAACATCTTCTCGGGCGGCGCGCTCGGGCAGTTCGCCCTCTTCGCGCTCGGGATCATGCCGTACGTCACGGCCTCGATCATCCTCCAGCTGATGACCGTGGTGATCCCGCGGCTCGAGCAGCTGCAGAAGGAGGGTGAGGCCGGCTACGCCAAGATCAACCAGTACACGCGCTACCTGACGGTCGCGCTCGCGGCGCTCCAGGCGGCCGGGTACTCGTACCTGTTCAACCGCCAGATCCCCGACTTCCAGCTGAACGCCGGGCGCTTCGTCCTCATCGTCGTCTCCCTGACCGCGGCGACCACGCTCCTCATGTGGATGGGTGAGCTGATCACGAAGCGCGGGATCGGGAACGGCATCTCGCTCCTCATCTTCGCGTCGATCCTCTCGAGCCTCCCCGCGGGCATCCGCGCCTGGTACGAGGGCGGCCCGTACGAGCGCGTCATGTTCCCGGTCATCGCGCTCGCGATCATCGTCGCCGTCGTCTTCGTGCAGGAGGGCCAGCGCCGCATCCCGATCCAGTATGCGAAGCGCATGGTCGGACGGCGGATGACCTCGGGCGGCTCGACCTACATGCCTCTCCGCGTGAACATGGCCGGCGTCATCCCGATCATCTTCGCCGCCGCGATCATGGCGTTCCCGCCCACGGTCGCGCAGTTCTTCCCGGCGACGCAGAGCTTCATCAACGAGCACTTCACGCCGACCGACTGGACCTACCTGCTCCTGCAGGCGTTCCTGATCGTGATCTTCACGTACTTCTACACGGCCGTTCAGTTCAACCCGGTCGACCAGGCGGACAACCTGCGCAAGTACGGGGGCTACATCCCGGGCATCCGTCCGGGCCCGCCGACGGCGCAGTATCTCGACCGCGTGCTCACGCGGCTGACGCTGCCCGGCTCGCTCTACCTCGCGCTCGTCGCGACGCTGCCGACGCTCTTCATTCGTTACGGCGGCTTCTCACAGGCGACGACGCGCGCTCTCGGTGGCACCTCGATCCTCATCGTGGTGGGCGTCGCACTCGACACCATGCGCCAGATGGAGTCGCAGATGATGATGCGCCACTACGAGGGATTCTTGAAGTAGGGTCGGCGCTTGGCGCTCGACATCGTCATCCTCGGGCCTCCGGGGGCCGGCAAGGGCACCCAGGCAAAGCGCATCTCGGCCGAGGCCGGGATTCCGCACATCGCGACCGGCGACATGCTCCGCGAGGGGATCGCCCAGCACACGGAGATGGGCGAGCGCATCAGGTCGATCTACGACGCCGGCGACCTCGTTCCCGACGACCTCATGATCGAGCTCATCCGCGAGCGCCTCGGCGCCTCGGACACCGCGGACGGCTTCATCCTCGACGGATTCCCGCGGACTGTCGCGCAGTCAGAGGCACTCGACCGCATGCTCGAGGAGATCGATCGCGAGCTGCTCGCCGTCCTCTACTTCCAGGTCCCCGACGAGCTCGCCGTCGAGCGGCTCCACGTCCGCGCCCTGCAGGAGGGCCGGACCGACGACACGCCCGAGATCATCCGGCACCGCCTCGAGGTGTTCCACCAGTCGACGGAGCCGGTCGTCGAGTACTACCGCTCGAAAGGCATACTCGTAGGTATCCACGCCGAGCGACCCATCGACGCCGTCTTCGCCGAGGTGCAGGAAGTCCTCGAGACCGCCTCCACGCGCCAGTGATCGAACGCAAGTCCGCCGCCGAGATCGAGACCATGGCGCGCGCCGGGCGCGTCGTCGCCGACACGCTCGCGCTGCTCGGCGAGTCCATCCGCCCTGGCATGACCACACAGGATCTCGACGAGGTCGCCGAGGAGTACATCCGCGCCCAGGGCGGCGAGCCGACCTTCAAGGGCTATCGCGGCTTCCCCGCCTCCATCTGCACCTCGCCGAACTCGATGGTCGTGCACGGGATCCCGGGCTCATACCGGATCGACGAGGGCGACCTGCTCTCCGTCGACGTCGGCGTGACGCTCGACGGCTATGTGGCTGACTCCGCGTACACCTTCGCGGTCGGCGAGGTCCCGGAGAGCTCGCAGCGGCTCCTCGAGGTCGGCCAGGCCGCGCTCGAGGCCGGAATCGAGCAGGCGCGCGCGGGCAGTCGCATCGGCGACATCTCCGCGGCGATCCAGCGCACGACCGAGGAGGCAGGCTTCGCGGTCGTCCGCGAGCTCGTCGGCCACGGCGTGGGGCGCTCCATGCACGAAGAGCCCCAGATCCCCAACTTCGGCGAGCCGGGCCGCGGCCCGCTCCTCCAGCCCGGGATGACGCTCGCGATCGAGCCGATGATCACCGCCGGGCAGGCCGGCGTCTACACCGCCGAGGACCGCTGGTCGATCTACACGCGCGACGACTCCCTCGCCGCGCACTTCGAGCACACCGTCGCGGTGACCGAGGACGGCCCGCGCATCCTCACCGCCGCCGGCGTCAGGGTTTAAAGCGGCTTTCGAACACGTTTTGCTACGATTGACGGTCGCGGCCGGGCCGTGTCTTGCCGTGGCTTGCCGCACCCTCACATGAAAGTCAGAGCATCCGTCAAACCAATGTGTGACCGCTGCCGCGTGATCAAGCGGCATGGCAAGGTGCTGGTCATTTGCACTAACCCCAGGCACAAGCAGCGACAGGGCTGAGGAAGGAACGAATTGGCACGAATTGCAGGAGTTAATCTCCCGCGCGAGAAGCGACTCGAGGTCGGGCTGACGTACATCTACGGCATCGGCCCGGCGACCGCGCGCAAGGTCTGCGCCGAGCTCGGGCTCTCGCCCGACGAGAAGGTGCGCGACCTCACCGATCCAGAGATCACCAAGCTTCGGAACTTCATCGACGGCAACCTCCAGGTGGAGGGCGATCTTCGCCGTGAGCGCTCGCAGGCAATCAAGCGGCTCCAGGAGATCGGCGCCTATCGCGGAGTGCGCCACCGCCGCGGACTGCCCGTGAACGGCCAGCGCACGAAGACGAACGCTCGCACCCGCAAGGGCCCGAAGAAGACCGTCGGCCGGGGGAAGAAGGCCCCCTCGAAGACCTAGATGGCGCCCCCTCGCAGACAAGCCACGAAGGGCCGCGCGCGCCGCCGCGTCAAGAAGAACATCGCCATCGGCCAGGCGCACATCAAGACGTCCTTCAACAACACGATCGTCACGCTCACGGACAAGGACGGCAACGTGATCGCGTGGGAGAGCGCCGGCTCGGCCGGGTTCAAGGGCTCCCGCAAGTCGACGCCCTTCGCCGCCCAGGTGACCGCCGACTCGTGCGCCAAGAAGGGCATGGAGCACGGCCTCCAGAAGGTCGAGGTCTTCGTCAAGGGCCCGGGCTCCGGGAGGGAGACGGCGATCCGCTCGCTCCAGGCCGCCGGCCTCGAGATCCTCGGCGTCCGCGACGTCTCCCCGCAGGCCCACAACGGCGTGCGGCCGAAGAAGCGGAGGCGCGTCTGATGGCCCGCTCACTCGATCCCAAGTGCAAGCAGTGCCGCCGGGAAGGCATGAAGCTCTTCCTGAAGGGCGAGCGCTGCCTGACCGAGAAATGTGCTGTCGAACGCCGCAGTTACCCGCCGGGTGAGCACGGCCGCGGCCGAATCAAGCAGTCGGAGTACCTCCTGCAGTTGCGCGAGAAGCAGAAGGCGCGCCGTTACTACGGCATTCTCGAGAAGCAGTTCCGCAACTACTACGAGAAGGCCGCCAAGGCTCAGGGCATCACGGGCGAGGCGCTCCTGCGCATGCTCGAGACGCGCCTGGACAACGTCGTCTACCGCCTCGGCTTCGCCGCGTCGCGGGCCCAGGCGCGCCAGATCATCCGTCACGGCCATTTCCAGGTGAACGGCCGCCGCGTGAACATCCCGAGCTATCAGGTGAGGCCGGACGACATCGTCTCCCTGAAGCCCGGAAGCCCGGTCGAGCAGGTCGTCCGGGATGCAACAGACCTGACCGCGTCGGTCGCGTCGTGGCTGCAGGCCGACCACGACAACCTCACCGGCAAGGTCCTGAAGCTGCCCGAGAGGACGGACATCGACACGCCCGTCCAGGAGCAGCTCATCGTCGAGCTTTACAGCAAGTAATCCGGAACAAAGGAAGGCATGGCTACACGAACTTCTCTC
>JBKPRJ010000025.1:0-8081 GCA_046734455.1 Actinomycetota bacterium
CTGACTAGAGCTCTTTGAAGGCGAGCAAGGTCTCGCGCGCCGCGGCGACGCCGAGCGGGATGTAGCGGAGGAGCAAGCGCTCATTCGGCGAGTGCATGTTTGCGCCGGGAAGCGAGAACCCCGTCAGGATCGTCGGGATGCTGCGGTCGGCCAGCGCGGGCACGAGCGGGATGGTGCCTCCGCTTCGGAGCAGCAACGGACGCTTTCCGAGCACGCGCTCGAAGGCGTCCTGAGCGAGCTTCACCGCCGGCGCGTCAGGAGAGATGAACCCCGCCGGCGCGGACGACCACCTCTCGACTTCGAGGTCGGCGCCCTCCGGGGCCGCGTCGCCGAGCAGCTGCTCGAAGGCCGCCCCGATTTCCTCGACGTCCTGTCCCGGCGCGAGCCGGATCGAGACGTTCGCCTCCGCCTCGACCGGCAGGACCGTCTTTTGCAGGAGCGGTGAGCCTCCGACGATCCCGTGCGCGTCCACGGCAGGGCCGGCGAGCGTCCGGAGGTAGAACTCCTCCGCAGCGGCCGCGTCCATCGGCCGCGCGCCCTCGGCGGCGAGCACGTCCGCGCCCGGCTCGAGCTCGGCCCAGGATCGCATCTCCTCCTCCGTGGGGGGAATGACGCCGGCGCGCAGCTCGTCCGGGACCGCCACGACGGCCTCGAGCGTCTGCATGAGCGCGTGGACGGCGTTGAGCGCGGCGCCGCCGAAGATCCCGGAGTGAAGGTCGCGCTCGCCGGTGCGCAGCCGGACATGGAAGTAGATGAGGCCGCGCGTGCCGAGGTCGAAGGAGGGCATGTCCTCGCGCGGCATGCCGCTGTCGAAGATGATGCAGGCGTCGGCGCCGCGCTCGTCGGCCTCGAGGAAGTCGACGATGGAGTGGCCGCCGGTCTCCTCCTCCCCGTCGAAGGCGATCCGCACGTTGACGGGAAGCTCGCCCGCTTGCGCAAGGAGCTCCGCCGCCTTCAGCACGAGGTACGAGTTGCCCTTGTCGTCGATCGAGCCGCGCGCGTAGAGGTAGCCGTCGCGGATCTCGGGCTCGAAGGGATCCGACTCCCAGAGGTCGAGCGGGGCCGGGGGCTGGACGTCGAAATGGCCGTAGACCATCACTGTGGGTGCGTCGCGGTTCCCGTTCGACGCGGGGATCTCGCCGACGGCGAGGGGGAAGGTCGGTGTCTCCACGAGCTCTGCTTCCCCGCCCGCCCCGCGGACGAAGTCGCAGACCCACTCGCCGGCCCGCCGCACGTCGTCCGCGTGCGCGGGGTCCGCGCTCACGCTCGGGATGCGCAGGAGCTCATAGAGCTCGTCGAGCCACGCCTGATCGGGACTCTCGGCCACGGCCCGCGAGTCTAGCGGTGTGCGTCTGGCGTCAGGTGGTCGAAGCCACGGACTCCGGGGGCGCGGAGCAAAGAACGAATGCGACGACGACGAGCCCGATCCAGGCGCCCCCGAGGATCGGCAGCCCCGCCTGATCGGCGACGGCCGAGCCGACGAACACGTTCGTGAGATAGCCGAGGAACACCGCCCCGAGCGCGCGGGGGAAGCGGACGTGGGCATCCCCGAGGAGGGAAGCCGCCCGCTGCGTGATCCACGCCGTGATGGCCACCTGTGCCGCCGCGAGCACAAGGGCGGCGAGGACGAGCCCACCGAGGCCCCGATAGCCATCGGCCGAGCCGATGGCCAGAGCCGTGGCCGACGCGAGCGCGAACGGCCAGAGAACGACAAGGGCGAGAACCGCGCCCGCGAGGTACCCCGCAAATGCGCCGCCGAGAGCGGCGAAGAAGCCGGGCGCCCGCGAGTACGCCGTTTCCACCGACCCGGCCGCTACGCGGCGACGTCGCGCAGCTTCTGCGACTCCGCGAGAGCCTGCAGCTTCTTCAGGCTCTGATTCTCGATCTGGCGCACCCGCTCACGGGTGACGTTGAACGTCCGTCCGACCTCGTCGAGCGTCCGCGGGTGCTGGCCGTCGAGTCCGTAACGAAGCTCGAGGACGCGGCGCTCGCGCGGGGAGAGCGCGCAGAGAATGCGCTTGAGCGTCTCCTTGCGCAGCGTCGTCTCCGCCGCCTCGTCGGGAGCCGCGGCCGACTGGTCGGCGAGGAAGTGCCCGAACTCCGACTCCTCCTCGTCGCCCACCGGCTTCTCGAGGGAGATCGGAGCCTGCGCGCTCCGCCGGATCTGCTCGACCTCCTCGCGGTCGATGTCGAGCTCGCGGGCGATCTCGTCGGCCGTGGGATCGTGTCCCAACTCGGCGAGCAGCTTGCGCTCGACCCGGCCGATCTTGTTGAGCTTCTCCACGACGTGAACGGGCATGCGGATCGTCCGCGCCTTATCCGCGAGCGCGCGGGCGACAGCCTGGCGGATCCACCAGGTCGCATACGTGGAGAACTTGAAGCCCTTGCGGTAGTCGAACTTCTCGGCGGCGCGAACCAGGCCGATCGTCCCCTCCTGGATGAGATCGAGGAAGGGCAGGCCCTGGTTGCGATAGTTCTTCGCGATCGAGACGACGAGGCGCAGATTCGCCTCGACCATCTGCTGCTTTGCGCGGTGGTCTCCGCGCTCGATCCGCTTCGAGAGCTCGACCTCCTGCGCGGCGGTCAGGAGGTGCACCTTGCCGATGTCTTTGAGGAAGAGCTGGAGGGAATCCGTCGACACCTCGGAGACGTCAGGCTGCGCCGTAGCCGCCTCCTCTTCTTCCGGCTCTGCTTCGACGAGCTCGATGTGGAGCTCTTCGAGAGCCTGGTAGAACTCGTCGATCTGCGCGGTGTCGAGATCGAGCTCGTCCAGCGCGAGAGCGACTTCTTCCTGCGTCAGGAAGCCGGCCTCCTGGCCCTGGCGGACGAGCGCCTTGGTGGCGTCGTCGTCCAGCGTCAAAGCCTTCGCTCCATTCCCTCTCCCCTCTCCCAAGTGGCCCCCTCCTCTGACCGTATTGACGGCCCCCGATTTGTCAACGGCCTCTCTGTGCCGGATCCCACGCTTGTGTGGCGCGACTCTTGCACGGCGACCGGATGGTTCGCCATGGGCCGACTGGACTATTTGTTAGACGTTAGGTCCCAATGGCTTCAAGACGGGAAAGGAGCGATTTTGCTTCCCGGCTGTAGAGACTTTCGGGCCTGGTAGCGGCGGCTTTCTCGAGCTGAGCCCGTGCGTCCTGGACGTCTCGGATCCAGAGCAGGAGAACTCCGAGGTGGAAACGGACGAGGGCGGAGTCGGGGTTGTCGCGGGCCAGCGGGCCGAGTCGCGAGAACGCAGCAGACGGATCGTCCTTGTCGAACCGCCCGACGCCGGCTGCCACCTTCGCGTCCAGGCGGTCGGGCGCGAGCTCGAGGGCGCGGTCGAACGCGGCCCGTGCGGAAAGCGGCTTCCCGACCCGCTGCAGCGCGGTTCCGTACAGGATCCAATCGTCCGCCTTGCCGCCGTCGCGCGCGGCCTGCTCGAGGGCATCGAGCTGTTCCTGCGCCGACTTGCCGGCGAGGCCCTTGGGCGGCTGGAGAGTCGTGAAGAACGAGGGCAGCCCCGGTGCCATGTCCGGGTGGAGGAGGTCCCCCGCCCGCACGGCAGATTGCGAGTCGGGCTCGACCTCGACGGCCTTTCGCCACTCGGCCGCCGCATCTTCCTGCTGCCCCTCGGCGTAGAGCGCGAGCCCGAGGTGAAGATGGACGAGCGCGCTCTCCGGGTGCGACGCCTCGAGCTGCCGCAGGCGCTCGAGCGTGCCGTCCGGCCACGACGCGATCGCAGCGCCGACCGCGGCCTCGACCGACTCCGGGTGCTCGCGCAGCACCGCGGCGAACCGCGAGCGGGCTTCCTCCGTCCGTCCGCTGTCGTAGGCCCGCTCTGCGACCCGGAGCGCCTGGGCCTCGGCATCGTCTCCGAGGATCACGCTGAGCTCCAGAACAGGGGGCCTCCGTTCGGGGCTCGAGTCGCCGCGTCCGATCAGCGCGACCCCCGCGACGACCGCTGCCGCGACCACGGCCAAAACCCCGACGATCAGCCGGATGCGGGTGCGGGGGGACACCTGCCGAGCGTAGCCCGAGCACGCATGGCGCCCGAGGTCAAGTTGCTATATTTCGTGAAGTTATGACGACCTACCGCGAGCTCCTCCAGCAGACCAAGTCCGAGATCGACGAGGTCGACGCAGCCGAGGCGCAGGAACTCCTCTCCGAGAACTCGGTGGCCGTGGTGGACGTTCGCGAGCGGGACGAGTGGGACGAGGGCCACCTCCCGCGCGCGATCCACGTTCCGCGCGGCAACCTGGAGTCGCGGATCGAGCGCGCCGTCCCGGACAAGTCGAACAAGGTGCTCGTCTACTGCGCCGCCGGCAACCGCTCTGCGTTCGCCGCGAAAACGCTCGAAGAGCTCGGGTACGAGAGCGTCGTCTCCCTCGCCGGCGGCTTTACCGACTGGAAGCGGAATGGCCTTCCCTACGAGGTCCCGGAGGCGCTCGACGCCGCTAAGCGCCGCCGTTACAGCCGGCACCTCCTGATCCCGGAGGTCGGCGAGGAGGGCCAGCTCAAGCTCCTCGAGTCGCGCATCCTCCTGATCGGCGCAGGCGGGCTCGGCTCGCCGGCCTCGCTCTACCTCGCCGCCGCAGGCGTGGGCACGCTCGGCATCGTCGACGACGACGCGGTCGACGAGACCAACCTTCAGCGCCAGATCGTCCACTCGACCGACCGTCTCGGCGAGTCGAAGGCCGACTCGGCCAAGCGGACGATCGAGGCGCTGAACCCTGACGTCACCGTGAAGGTCTTCAAGGAGCGCCTCACCTCGGAGAACGTCGATCGCATCCTCGGCGAAGGCTGGGACGTGATCGTGGACGGCGCCGACAACTTCCCCACGCGCTACCTCCTGAACGACGCCTCCGTGTGGCACGGCATCCCCGTCGTGCACGGCTCGATCTTCCGCTTCGAGGGCCAGGTGACGGTCTTCAAGCCGCACGAAGGCCCGTGCTACCGCTGCCTCTTCCCGCAGCCGCCTCCACCGGAGCTCGCCCCGAGCTGCGCCGAGGGCGGAGTGCTCGGCGTCCTCCCGGGGGTTGTCGGCTCGCTCCAGGCGAACGAGGCGCTGAAGCTCGCGCTCGGGATCGGCGACCCGCTGGTCGGCCGCCTGCAGATGTTCGACGCCCTGGAGGGCACGTTCACCGAGATCTCGCTGCGTCGCGATCCCGACTGCCCGGTCTGCGGCGAGAGCCCCACGATCACGAGCTACATCGACTACGTCGAGTTCTGCCAGGGCGGGAGGACGCACGTAGCGTGACGCGCGTCCGCATCCCACCCACCCTCCGCGACGCCGTCGGCGGCGCACGCGAGGTCGACGCAGCGGGGTCGACCGTCCGCGAGCTGCTCGCCGATCTGGCCGAGCGCTTCCCCGGGCTCGGCCACCAGGTGCTCGAGAACGGGAACGAGATCGCGCCGTTCGTGAACGTCTACGTGAACAACGAGGACGTCCGCACCCTCGACGGGCTCGACACGCCGGTAGGCGAAGGCACATCGGTCATCCTCCTCCCCGCGATGGCCGGGGGCGAGCAAACGCTCACCCCGTCGCTACTCGAGGCGATCGGCCGCACACCGATCGTCGAGCTCTCCCGCCTCTCCCCCGCGGGAGGGGCGCGCCTCTACGCGAAGCTCGAAGGCCAGAACCCGACCGGCTCGATCAAGGACCGCATCGCGAAGACGATGGTCGAGGCCGCCGAGGCCTCCGGCGAGCTCGAGCCGGGCCGCGTGCTGCTCGAGCCGACGAGCGGCAACACCGGCATCTCGCTCGCAATGGTGGCGAAGCTCAAGGGCTATCCACTCACCTGCGTCCTCCCGGAGAACTCGACCCCCGAGCGCGTCCGCATGCTCGAGCTCTACGGCGCCAAGATCGTCTTCTCGCCCGGGAGCGAGGGCTCCAACGGCGCCGTCCGCCAGGCGCTGCGCCTCGCAGAGACCGACTCGCGCTACTTCGTGCTCAACCAGTACGCGAACGAGGCGAACCCCCGCGCCCACTACGAGGGAACGGGCGCGGAGATCGCCGAGGCGCTTCCCCGCGTTGACGCCTTCGTGGCCGGCCTCGGCACGGGCGGCACGCTGATGGGCGCCGGGGAGCGCCTGCGCGAGTCCTTCCCCGAGGTGCTCGTCGCCGCAGCGGAGCCCTTCCAGGGCGACCTCGTCTACGGCCTGCGCTCGCTCGCCGACGGCTACGTCCCGCCGGTACTCGACGTCTCGAGGCTCGACCGGAAGATCCTCGTCTCCAACGAGGAGTCGGTCACCGGCTTGCGCGCGCTCCTCGACCGCGAGGGCATCTTCGCGGGCGTCTCCTCCGGCGCGGTCATCCACGTCGCGCGCCGGATCGCATCCGAGCTCGACGAGGACGCCGTCGTCGTCGCAGTGCTCGCGGACGCGGGCTGGAAGTACCTCTCCGCCGACTTCTGGACGGAAGGCGCGCGGGCGATGGAAGACCACGTCTGGTGGTGATCCCGCCGGCGGTGCGCTCGGCGCTCGTCGAGCACGCCGAGGCGGAAAGCCCGAACGAAGCCTGTGGAGTCGTCGTCTTCCGGGACGGAGAGGCCGAGCGCTACATCCCCGGCAGGAACCTCTCGGAGAGCCCGTACCGCTACGAGCTCGAAGTCCCACCGGACACCTGGTTCCTCGAGGACGAGGGCTACGAGCTCGCCGTCTTCCATTCGCACGTCTCGAGCCCGCCGCGCCCCTCGCGGACCGACGTCCAGAACATCGGCCTCTGGGAGGGCAAGCCCTACCTCATCCTCTCGCTGCACACCGGCGAGCTCGCGGGCTGGCGGATCGCCGACGGGCGGATCGAGCCCGATCCGGTCGCGTAGCTAGGAGACGGTGAAGCTACCGCGCATCGTCTTCGGATGCGCGTCGCAGCGGAACGTGTACGTGCCGAACTGCAGCGTGAGCCTCCACCTGCGGCTGCACGCCGGGGCCGAGCAGGTGGAAGTTGTGGGACGCGGCCTGGTCGGTGATGTGGAAGCGCCGTTGACCCGGGCTCGCATGCGTGAGCGTGGAGCCGTCCGCGCGCTTGAGCGAGATCGTCGAGCCGGGGCCAACGTAGCCCTCGAACGGACGTGCCGCGGCGACCGCGGGCGAGCGCGGCGGTGAAGACGAGGGTCAGCACCAGAGAACGGCCTGCCATTCGAAGACCCTTACGCCGGCGGGGTCTGATCGGATTGCCGGCGCGAGGGATTGATCCCCCGCCGAAGTGGGACGACAAGACAAGCGTGAGATTTCTCGCCGCGGTCGCAGCAGCCCTTGCCCTCGCCACGCCCGCGGCGGCGGCTCCGGTGCCGCTTCCGGATGCGCCGGACTGCCCGCTCTTCCCGGAGACGAACGTCTGGAACAAGCCGGTCGCCAAGCTGCCGCTCCGCTCGAACTCGAAGCAGATCGTGGACGCGATCGGCGCCCGGCTCCCCGTTCACACCGACTTCGGCTCGGGCCTCTACCAGGGCGCACCCATCGGGATTCCGATCACGGTGGTCACCTCTGCGCAAGCAACGTCCACGGTCGACTTCCACTACGACGACGAGAGCGACCCCGGGCCGTATCCCATCCCGGACGGCGTCGCGATCGAAGGCGGCGACGATTCGGACGGCGACCGCCACGCGATCATCGTCGACTCGGACTCGTGCACGCTCTACGAGCTCTTTGCGCTCTACCCCACGCCCTGGAGCGCGGGCTCGGGGGCGATCTGGAGCCTGACCTTGAACGCGCTGCGGCCGCGCGGCTGGACCTCGGCCGACGCGGCGGGCCTCCCGATCCTGCCGGGGCTGGTTCGTTACGAGGAGGTCGCGGCCGGCCACATCGACCACGCGATTCGGTTCACGGTCAGCCGGTCACGGCGCGCCTACGTCTACCCGGCGCGCCACTTCGCCTCGAGCCGGACGAGCAAGGCACTCCCGCCGATGGGCCTGCGGCTGCGGCTGCGCTCCAACTATCCGGTGGCCAAGTTCCCCTATCAGGCACGCGTGGTCCTCAAGGCCCTCAAGCGCTACGGGATGATCGTGGCCGACAACGGCACGAGCTGGTACCTCACCGGGGCTCCGGACGAGGGCTGGGACAACGACCAGCTGCACAGCCTCGGGCAGGTCAGGGGCTCC
>JBKPRJ010000026.1:0-26238 GCA_046734455.1 Actinomycetota bacterium
GAGGTGAAGTCGGTCGACACGACCGGGTTCCCGCGGGTCAAGGTCACCGTCGTCGCTCCGTCGACGTCGGGCGTGGCTCCCGGGCTGACCCAGAACGGCGACCCGGTCGCCGGGCTGACGGCCACAAACGTGGGCGCATCGAAGAGCGTCGTGATCGCGATCGACCGCTCGCGTTCGATGAGCGGCGCGGCGCTCACCCAGGCAACCGCAGCCGCGCGCGCGTTCATCGCGGCGAAGCCTCCGGGGGATCGTGTGTCCGTTCTCGCCTTCGGGTCGTCGGCCGTCTCGCTGACGGGCTTCTCGACGGCGACGATCGACGCGGACTCCGCCCTCAGGAACATCACGGTCGACTCGGTCAGCGGTACCGCTCTCTACGACGCCGTCGTCCAGGGCTCGAACATGCTCGGGACCGAAAACCTTCCGGCCCGTGTGCTCATCCTGCTCACCGACGGGAGCAACGAGGCTCCCGAGGGAGCGTCGATCGACGAGGCGATCCAGGCGGCGCAGGACGCCGGTGTCGCCGTCTACGTGATCGGGATCGAGAGCGGCCAGTTCTCCCCCGCGGACGTGAAGAAGATCGCAGGGGACACGAACGGGCAGTACTACGGCGCCGCGTCTCCGGAGGTGCTGAGCGAGGTCTACAACTCGATCGCCGAGGATCTCCGCCGCACCTGGCTTCTCGAGTACATGACCAACGCCCGCCCCGGCGACCAGCTCGAGCTGACCGTCAAGTTCCCGGGCGGGGACGACGTCACGCGAACCGTGACTGCTCCCGGCCAGGCGCCGCCCGCGCCCGCGCCGCCGTCCCCGGTCCTGCCCGACTTCTTCTACACAAGCGACTGGGGCCTCCCCGTCCTTGCCGGAGTCGTGGGCCTGCTCGCTCTCCTCGCGGTCGCGTTCGCGCTGGCCGCGCCGAGAGGGACCTGGCTGAAGGGCCGCATCGCCCCGCACGTCCAGAGTCACAAGCGTCAGGTCATCAAGCGGGAGCGTGAGAGCCGCAAGGTCGCGCTCTTCGCGCCGCTCTTCAAGGCGACCGAGAGCGTGTTCGGCCAGTTCCGGCAGTGGAAGCGGCTCGACCAGGTGCTGCAGCGCGCCGACGTGCCGCTGAAGGCGGCCGAGTTCGCGTACATCATGGTGGCCGCCGGCCTCGTGAGCGCGCTCGTCGCCGGCGCGATCATGCACGCGCCGTGGGTCGTGGCGGTCGGGTTCGTCGTCGGCGCGTCCATCCCGTACGCGGTCGTCGCCTACAAGGCGCGGAAGCGCCTGCAGGCGTTCGAGGAGCAGCTGCCCGACATCCTCGTGACCATGGCGGCCTCGCTCAAGGCAGGACACAGCTTCCGCCAGGGAATGCAGAGCGTGGTCGACGAAGGTGTCGATCCCGCCCACCGCGAGTTCAAGCGCGTCCTCACGGAGGCCCGACTCGGCCGCCCGATGGACGATGCCCTCACGGAGATGGCGCTCCGCATCGGCTCGAAGAACTTCGAGTTCGTCATGAGCGCGGTCACCATCCAGAGGCAGGTCGGCGGCTCGCTTGCAGGCCTCTTCGACATGGTCGCCGACACCGTGCGCCAGCGGCAGCAGTTCCGCCGCAAGATCAAGGGCCTCACGGCGATGGGCCGCATGTCCGCCTACGTCCTGGTCGGCCTCCCGTTCGTCGTCGGAGCCGCGATCTGGCTCATCAACCGCGAGTACATGGAGCCGCTCTTCTACACCTCGACCGGCCACAAGCTCATCCTCTTGGTCTTCGTGATGATGGGCATCGGCTCGGCGATCTTGAAGAAGATCGTCTCGTTCAAAGGCTAGGAGCCCATGGCAATCATCCTTCTCTTCGCAATCGCAGCGCTCGGGGCGGCCGTCTACCTGATCGGCGAAGCCGCGACCCTGCCTGCCCGCGAGCGCCATGGGTCGATCCGCCGCGCCGCGAACTACGGCAAGTCCCGCCGCCCGTCGAGCGGCCGCCCGGAGGAGAGCTTCGGGAACCGCGTCGTCGAGCCGCTGAAAATGGGCCTCGCCCAGGGCGTGCTCAAGGTCAACCCGCGGATGACCGCGGACGCGGTCAGCGCCAGGCTCATGGGAGCCGGCCTCGGCCGCGTCATCTCCCCGACGACCTTCCTCGCCTCCAAGGCCGCAGCCGCGATCGGCGGCGTCTTCGGCGGGCTCGTGGTCGGCGGAATGGTCGGCGGGGCGTTCCCGATCCTGCTCGCAGCGGTCTTCGCCCTCCTCGGATTCATGCTTCCGGACGTCGTCGTGTCGTTCAAGGCGCGCGGCCGCCGGGATCAGGTCAAGGCCGCGATGCCGGACGCACTCGACCTCCTCGCCGTCAGCGTGGAGGCCGGTCTCGGGTTCGATGCTGCGATTCAGAAGCTCACCGAGCACATGGAGGGGCCGCTCATCGAGGAGTTCGCGCTCGCCCTCGGCGAGATGCGCATCGGCGAGACGCGCGCGAACGCACTCCAGAAGATGGTCGAGCGCGTGGAGGCTCCGGAGCTTGCGTCCTTCGTCCGCGCGATCATCCAGGCCGACCAGCTCGGCATCTCGCTGGGCCGCATCCTGCGCGTCCAGGCGACCGACACGCGAAACAAGCGTCAGGCGGCCGCCGAGGAGAAGGCCATGAAGGCGCCGATCAAGATGCTCTTCCCGACCGCGCTCTTCATCTTCCCGGCGATGTTCATCGTCATCCTCGGGCCGGCCTTCCTGAACTTCAGAGGAATCTTCTTCTAGCCGATGGCAGCTGCGGAAGACATGGCCGAGCACGCACACTCAGACACCGAGACCGGTTTCGGAACCGGCCTGCGGGCGAAGCTCGGGCGTCCGCCCGAAGGCGAGGCGCAGACCCAGGCTCCCGCGCCCGCCGGGGAGGAGAGCTTCGCGCCCGCGCTCCCCCAGGCAAACGGCGTCCCTGACGCCGACGTCGAGGCGCTGCGCGGCGAGCTCGCCGCGGCGCTGGCCCGCGAGCGAGACCTGCAGACCGCGATAGCCGACCTCGAGGCAACCGCCCGCAGCCGTATGGCCGACCTCCAGGTCGACACCAGCGGCCGTTCGGCCGAGCTGGACGAGCGGGCCGCACGGCTCGCCGCCGCCGAGGCCGAGCTCGAGGAGCGCGAGCGCCGCGTCACCGAGCAGCTCACGATGGTACGAACGGAGAAGGAGCGCCTCTCCGAGCTCGAGAACCGCGTCGTCGCCCAGGACGCGCTCTCCACGGAGCGCGAAGCCCAGGTCGAGGCGCGGATGCGCGAGCTCAAGGAGGCCACGAAGGATTTCGAGCGCCGCGAGGCGCAGTTCCAGAAGCAGGCGTCGAGCTTCGCCGCCCAGGAGACGAAGATCGCCAAGCGCGAGGCCGCCGTCGACGCCCGGGAGGGCGAGTCCAAGGCGCGCCACGAGGCGCGGGAGAAGGCGATCGCCCAGCGTGAGGCCGCCGTCCGCGAGCAGGAGAAGGCGACGAGCTCGGCTGCCGAGAACGTGGCTCACCGTGAGCGCGAGCTCCAGAAGCAGCTTGCCGCTTTGACGGCGCGCCAGGAGGTCATCGAGGAGCGCGAGTCCGAGGTGCTGGCGAAGCAGGAGCGCCTGCGCGGCGACGCGCAGCGTCTCGAGGCAGAGCTTTCAGGCCAGGGCCAGGCGGCAGAGGACGCCCTCGCACGGCACAAGGACATCGAGACCCGCGAGCTCGAGCTGGCCGCGCGCGAGGCCGATCTCGGCCGGCGCGAGGCGCATCTGGGGCGCGTGGAGACCGAAGGCGCCCGCGGCCGCGACCTGGACGAGTACGAGGAGCGCCTCAAGGAGCGGGAGCGCGAGCTGGCCGAGCAGGACGCCGAGCTTCAGAACTCGGAGCAACTCACCGATTCCGCGAAGAAGCGCCTCGAGCGTAAGGAGAAGCGCCTCGCCGAGATGGAAGAGACGATCCGCGACCGGATGCGCGAGCTCGACGACCGCGAGATGAGCGTCGAGCAGCGTGAGGCGAGCGTCGAGGCCGACGTCGAGATCCGCGAGGACAAGCTCGAGCGCCGCGAGTCCGAGCTGGCCGAGCTGGAGGAGAAGCTCGCGAACAAGGAGAGCGAGCTGGCCACCTACGTCCAGCAGATCCAGAGCCAGCTGAAGGACCGCGAGTCGACCTGGTGGAACAAGGTCACCGGAGAAGGCGACCCCGACTCCGAAGAAGCGGCCTAGGCCGCGGCACCCTCCCGGATCGACTCCCGCCAGCGCTCGAGCGCTTCCCAGCAGGCGACCGTATCGCCCGAGACCTGCGCGCCGAGCTCGGACGGCACTCCGGCCCAGTGCAGCTCCGCGACCTTGGTCTCGTCCGGCACCGGCTCCGCTCCGTCGCGTAGCCGCGCGTGGTAGACGACGAGTGCCGAGCCCGAGTCGTCGTTGAGGCAGATCGCGACGGCGCGGAAGCCTACGAGGTCGTCTTCGGAAAGCGCGACCTCCTCTCGAGCGTCGGCGAGCACCGCGGCGCGGGGCTCTTCGCGCGGCATGAGCCCGCCGGAGGCCGAGGCCGTCCAGAGCAGTGGGTCGCGGCCGATCGAGGCGGCGCGGAGCTGGAAGAGGACGACGCCCTCCTCGCGCTCGACGAAGAGCTGAACGCCGAGCGCGTACCCGAGCTTGTAGGCAAGCGTCGGCTCTTCGAAGACGACCATGGCCTCGGCGTAGCGGCCCGAGCGCCGAAGGATGGCGCCGTCCGGAGAGACGCCGTGGCAGAACGCGATCGGGCCGTCGAAGCGTCCGGGCGAGCGCGAGAGATGGCGCTCGGCGTTTCGAACGGAGGCGGTCAGCGCCGGAGTCTTGGGCAGCGAGAAAGGAAACGGCCGAAACGTCGGCTCGCCCTCGAGAAGCACGATCGCGCGCACGCCCAAAGTGTGGCCTCCGCCCCGGCTAGCCGGACCGGGCGGCACGCGCGCCGGCCTTGAGGCGGCCGAGCTCCGCCGGGCCTTCCCACATGCTCGCGACCCGGTGGTCGCTCGTCAGGAAGATCGTCGTGGGGAGCTCGCGGACCCCGAGGTTCGCCGCGATACGCCCGTCCGAGTCGGCGACCGTCGGAATGCTCAGGTGGTGCGCGGCGAGAAAGGCGCGCGCGGCCTCGGCGTCTTCTTGCGTATCGACCGCGACGACGGAAACGCGGTCGGTGGCGGCGAATCGGCGCAGCGGATCCGCCTGGGCCGGGCAGGCCCTGCACCAGGAAGCCCAGACGGTGACGACGACGGGCCGGCCCTCGAGCTTGCCCAGGCTGACCGCCGTTCCCGTGGCCACGTCGGCTCCGCCGAAGCGAACCTCGGGGCCGCTTAGCGGCTCGCCGGTGCCGGACCCGCCGGTCTCGGGAGCCCGGCCCCCCTCCGCCCCGACGAGGAAGACGCCCGCGGCGGCCGCGCCCACGCCGGCGACGAGCGCGGCGAGCGCGACGAGGACCATGCGGCGGGAAAACACCGGCTTAGGCTAGCCAGCCCGTTTCGACGGGGGCATCGAGAGGGAAGAACGCCCGTCTATGCCACGTCTTCGCCGAGTCGACTGCTCGAGGCCCGGAATCCTCCGCCGTCGCCGCGGCCGTGGCTTCGAGTACCTGGACGAGACCGGCGAGCGCATCGAGGACGAGGGGGTGCTCGAGCGCATCCGCGAGCTCGTCATCCCGCCCGCCTGGAAGGAGGTCTGGATCTGCCCGTATCCCTTCGGCCACATCCAGGCCGTGGGCACCGACGCCGCGGGCAGGCGCCAGTACCTCTACCACGCGCAATGGCGGGCCCGGCGAGACCAGGAGAAGTTCGACGAGATGCTGCGGTTCGCGCGCGCGTTGCCCTGGGTCCGCAAGGAGGCGGCGAAGCATCTTGCCCAGCGCGGCCTGACGCGCGAGCGCGTGCTGGCATGCTCCGTCCGTCTTCTCGACCGCGGTTTCTTCCGCATCGGCACCGAGGACTACGCCGAGCAGAACCGCACCTACGGCCTGGCGACGATGGAGAAGCGGCACGTGACGCTCGGCCCGAAAGGGCTGCTCGTCTTCGACTACGCGGCGAAGAGCGGCAAGCAGCGGGTCCAGTCGATCGTCGACCCGGACGTCTACACGGTCGTGAAGAAGCTGAAGGAGCGGCGCGGCGGAACCGAGCTGCTTGCCTATCGGAACGGGAGCGCGTGGGTCGACGTGCGCTCGGACCACATCAACGAGTACATCAAGGCCGTCGCGGGCGAGGACTTCTCCGCCAAGGACTTCCGCACGTGGCACGGGACCGTCCTCGCAGCCGTGGGCCTGGCCGTCTCGGGCCGGGCTGCGGGGTCGAAGACGGCGCGGGACCGGGCCATCTCGCGGGCGGTCAAGGAGGTCGCGTACTACCTCGGGAACACGCCTGCGGTCTGCCGCGCCTCCTACATCGATCCGCGCATCTTCGACCGCTACCGCGACGGCGTCACGATCGGGGGCGCGCTCGACCGGCTCGGCGACGTCGACTTCGGCGAGCCGGCGACGCAGGGCGCGGTCGAGGAGGCCGTGCTCGACCTGCTGGAGGAAGCCGAGTCGCCGGCCCTCGAGAAAGTGGCGTGACCGTCCTGGTCAGGGGCCAGACTGCTCCCGTGACCGAAAGCTGTCTTCGCTGCGGCGCTGCCATGGAGTGGCGCCATCAGACGTGGCAGTGCCCGCGCTGCCGCTTCAAGATCGGCTGCTGCGAGGGCGATTCCTGTGAGGCTTTGGACTCGGCTGTTGCGGATACGCCCCGTCACGCGTCTGAGCCGCTCCGCGCGCAGGGCATCACGGCATAGCCCGCCCGTAGGCGGACGCGGTATGACTCCTTCGTGGAGAGTCGTGCCGTGACCGCCGGGCGCATCCCGGCGCCTGCACTCGTCATCACAGGTGTCCTGTCGGTGCAGCTCGGCGCGGCGGTCGCGAAATCGCTCTTCGACCACCTGACGCCGACCGGCGTCGTCGCGCTCAGGCTGGTCTTCGGCGGGGTCGTCCTCGGCCTCCTGTTTCGCCCCCGGATCCGCAACCGCCCTCGGGCCGAGCTTCGGCTGGCGATCGCCTTCGGACTCGTCCTCGTCTCGATGAACCTGTGCTTCTTCCAGGCGCTCGACCGCATCCCGCTTGGGATCGCCGTCACGCTCGAGTTCATCGGCCCGCTCGCCGTGGCCCTCGTGGGCTCGCGACGCTCGAGCGACTTCCTCTGGGTGGCGATGGCCGCCGCCGGGATCGCCCTGCTCGCGCCCGGGCTCGGCGGACAAGACCTCGACGCGACGGGTGTCGGGTTCGCCCTGGTGGCCGGCGTGCTCTGGGGCGTCTACATCCTGCTCGGGGCGCGCGTGGGGCAGGCCTTCTCGGGGCCGACGGGTCTCGTGCTGGCGATGGGAGTCGGGGCGTGCATCGCGCTCCCACTCGGCATCGCGAGCGCGGGCTCGTCCCTCCTCGATCCCGCGCTCATGGCTGCGGGGTTTGGTGTGGCCGTTCTCTCGTCGGCGATCCCCTGGTCGCTCGAGCTCGAGGCCCTGCGGCGGCTTCCGACGCACGTCTTCGGCGTGCTCATGAGCCTCGAGCCGGCGATCGGCGCGCTCGTGGGCTTCGTCGTCCTCGGCGAGCGTCTCGGGGTGCGGGCGGTGACGGCGATCGCACTCGTCGTCCTGGCGAGCGCGGGAGCGGCGCGCGGCGCCCGGACGGCACCCGCGCCGCCAGACGTGTAGGCCGGTGATACGCTCGCCGAAATGGCCGTGAGCACAGAAACCATGCAGGTTTTCGAGCCTGCGACCGAGCAGGTTCTCGCCGAGCTGCCGCGCGCGGGTGTGGAGCAAGCCGACGAGGCGGTGGCGCGCGCCAAGGCCGCGTTCCCGGCCTGGCGGGACGTCTCGCCGGGTGACCGCGCCAAGGCTCTCCGCCGGCTGGCCCGCGTGATCGAGGGGAAGGTGGAGGAGCTCGCGCAGCTCGAGGCGCGCAACGTCGGCAAGCCGATCTCCGACGCCCGCGGCGAGGTCGGAAGCGTCGTCGATGTCTTCGACTACTACGCGGGTGCGCCCGAGCGGCTGCTCGGCTCGCAGATCCCCGTTGCGGGCGGCGTGGACGTCACCTTCCGCGAGCCGCTCGGCGTTGTCGGGCTCATCACGCCCTGGAACTTCCCGCTTCCGATCGCGAGCTGGAAGATCGGCCCGGCCCTCGCAGCGGGGAACACGATCGTCCTCAAGCCGGCCGAGCTCACGCCGTTGACGGCGATCGAGCTCGGGAAGCTCGCGCTCGAGGCCGGCATCCCCGAGGGAGTCCTGAACGTCGTGAACGGGCCGGGGCGGACCGTCGGGGAGCGGATCGTCGAGCATCCCGACGTCGCGAAGGTCGCCTTCACCGGCTCGACGGAGGTGGGACGCCGTGTGGCGGAGCTCGCGTCGCAGACGATCAAGCGCGTCACGCTCGAGCTGGGGGGCAAGTCGGCGAATGTGGTCTTCGCGGACGCCGACCTCGACAAGGCCGCCGCGTCCGCTCCGCTCGCCGTCTTCGGGAACGCGGGGCAGGACTGCTGCGCCCGCTCCCGCATCCTCGTCGAGCGCTCTGCGGTCGAGCCCTTCCTCGAGGCGCTCGAGCGCGAGGTCAAGGCGCTACGCGTCGGCGATCCTCTCGACGACGCCACGCAGATGGGGCCGCTCATCTCGGCCGACCACCGGGAGAAGGTCGCGTCGTATGTGGACGACGACGCGCCGGTCGCGTTCCGTGGCTCGGCGCCGGACGGGCCTGGGTACTGGTTTCCGCCAACGGTTCTCTCGCCCGTCTCGAACGCCGACCGCGCGGCGCGCGAGGAGATCTTCGGCCCGGTCGCCGCGGTCATCCCGTTCGACGACGAGGCGGAAGCCGTGAGGGTCGCGAACGACACGGTGTACGGCCTCTCGGGCTCGATCTGGACGCGCGACGGCGCACGGGCGCTCCGGGTAGCCCGTGCCCTCGAGACCGGGACGATCTCGGTCAACTCGAACACGTCGGTTCGCGTCACGACGCCGTTCGGCGGCTTCAAGCAGTCGGGCGTCGGCCGCGAGCTGGGGCCGTTCGCCCTCGAGCACTACACCGAGCTCAAGAACGTCTTCATCGCCACCGGCTGACCGGTTCAGGCAGCTCGGAGATCGCGGATCGCGATTCGCTTCGAGCGGGGGCTGATCTCGTCGACGGCCTCGACCGGGACGATCTGGAGCCGACTGCCGAAGAGCCCACCGCGCACGGCGAGCGCCGCGGGGCGGTCGAGCTCCGCTCCGTAGAGGACATCCTCGACGATTCCGAGCCGCCGCCCCTGCCAGTCGACCCGAAAGCCGTGGCATTCCCTGAGCCAGTACGTATCGCTGGTCAACGGTTCCCCCTGTCTCGACGTCTTTAGCGGTTGGACTGCTCGCCGCGTCCGATCCTTCAGAGCGCCTCGAGCGATTCGGCCACCCGGACGAGCTGGGCCCGCCCGAGCCCTCCGCTGATGGTGACGATCAGGTCGTCGGTCTCCACCCACAGGTGCGGGATCCCACGCGGGGCGAGCACGATGTCGGCTCCGCGACCGTCGAGGGCGCCGCCGGCGAGGACGACGCGCTCGGGCGTGTCGACGAAACCCTCGCCCGTTGCGAGCGGGTCGCTCCACGGGCCTCCGTCCGCGCTTCGGGTCGTCACGAGCACCTGGTCGAGCCCGCGCCGGTAGGAGAGAGAGACGACGTTCTTGGAGACCGGGTTCCCTCCCTCGGTCCCGGTCGGCTGGCCTTCCCGCGCGACGGCGACCTCGGCGAGCTCGAAGCGCTCGGGCAGCCATTTCGGGACGAGCGGCGCATAGCCGACGACTCCCTGCACCTCGTCGAGGCCGACCCGGCGGAAGCCCTCGTCGACGCGCGAGACCTCGGCGTCCTGCGGGAAGTCGAGCGTGAACGTCCCCGCCGGAATGTCGGCGTTCACCGTCAGTCCCTCGATCCTGAGCTCGCGCAGGAATTCGCCGCTCTTCGTCTCGAGCACCCGCACCGGCATACCGCTCGCCTGGTCCACGGTCACGTCGAGCCGGTCGCCGGAGAACTCCGGAACGATGGCGTTCTGCACCGTGTCCACGGAGAGGATCCAGGCCGGGCGCCCGTCATAGGTGGACTCGCCGACGCGCGGATCCTGGTCGGCGAGGAGCGCGCGGACGTACGTCTCGAGCTCGGTCGGCACGAGCCAGGTCGGAGGCGAGGGATCCGGCAGGCCGGGCGCGACGCCGCGCCGTTCGGCGTAGAAGACCGGTCCGCCGCCGAGGCTCTCGCTTCGCTGCGCCGAGCGCGCGACGCCCGTGGTCGCGTCGTAGGTCATGCGCTCCTTCGGAGTCGGCCCGACGAGGTCGAAATCTCCCCGCGCGGTGAGCGTGAAGCGCCAGCGCTCCTCGTCTCCTTTCTTCGGCCCGTCGTAGACGAGCTCGCCGCCGAGGTTCCTCATCTGGTTGAGCGCGGTGCGCACCTTCGCCTTGATCTCGGCCGCAGTCGCGTGCTCGGGGCCAAGGACGGAAGGCGTGTGCTGGGTCCTCGGGATGCCGATGGCGACTGCGACCGCTGCAATCACCGCGGCGGTAGCTGCGATCCGGATGCCCCAGCCGAAGCGGCGGCGCGGGAGACGCTGAGCCGGGGGGCGCCTGTCAGCGGCGAGCCGCCGCCGCAGCTCTGCCTCGAACCCGGGCAGATGCTCGGGAACCTCGAGCTCGCGCAGGAGCTCCCCGAGGGGCTCGTCGCGAAACTCGGTCGGGCGGCGGCTCATTGCCCGGACACCCCCTCTTCGGTGTCGGCGAGTGCTTCCCTGAGAATCGCCCGCCCACGGTTGAGGCGGGAGCCGATCGTGCCTTCGGGCACGCCCAGGGCCTCGGCCGCGTCTCGGTAGCCGAATCCCTGGGCGTCCACCATCAGGACCGCGGCGCGGTCCTCGGGCGTGAGCGCATCGAGGGCGGCGGCGAGGTCATTTCTGCCGGCCACGGACTCCACCACACCTGGGCGCGGATCTTCCTGTTCGCCGACTCCGTCCAGCGGGAGCCGCACGACGCGCCGCGAGGCTTCCAGCTCGTCGAGGCAGGCGTTGTAGGCGATGCGATAGAGCCAGGTGCCGAGCTTCGAGTCGCCACGGAAGCGGGGCAGGGCCCGAAAAGCCTTCACGTACGCCTCCTGGAGTGCATCGTCCATTCGCTCCCGGTCGCCGAGAAGCCGGAACGCGAGTGCGCGCAGCCCCGGGTCGTAGTGGCGCACGATCTCTGCGAACGCCGCCTGGCTCCCCTGTTTCGCCTGCTCGATGACTGCGGGCGCGAGCTCGGGCGCCGGCCTCTCCCTCATCCCCCTCCACGGGCCACTCCCACGATCATGCCGGTTGGACCCGCCCGCGCGCCGTTTCCTTCAGGCCCTGCTCACGTAACGTTTACCGCTCCAGACCGGAGAGAGGAAAGGAGCGCCATGGGACGCATCGTGGTGTCGCAGTTCGTGACGGTGGACGGCGTGATGGAAGATCCGGGCGGGTCGGAAGGCATGGAGCGCGGCGGCTGGGCCTTCCAGTTCAACCGCGGCGAGGACGGCGACAAGTTCAAGCTCGACGAGGTGATGGAGAGCTCGGCGCTTCTTCTCGGCAGGAAGACCTACGAGGGCTTCGCCGCCGCCTGGCCGAGCCGCGAGGGCGACTTCGCCGACAAGTTCAACACGATGCCGAAGTTCGTCGTCTCCTCGACGCTCTCCGATCCCGAGTGGTCGAATTCCACGGTCATCGGCGTCGATGACCTCTCACGGCTGAAGGACGAGCAGGACGGCGTCATCCTTGTGAACGGGAGCCAGCGGCTCGTCGACGCGCTCGTCGAGCAAGGCCTCGTGGACGAGGTCCGGCTCATGGTCTTTCCGGTCGTGCTCGGCAAGGGCAAGCAGCTCTTCGGCGACACGGGCGCAACGAGGGCGCTCGAGCTCGTCGAATCGAAGCCCGTCGGCGCGGAGGGCGTTCTCGTCCTGATCTACCGGCCGAAGTGACCATCACTCCGGTCCCCCCGGCGCGGCACCTTCTGCGCGCCAAAGACCTGATGGATGCGCGCTACCGAGAGCCTCTGGACGTGCCTGCGCTCGCCCGGGCGGCCAGGCTCTCGTCGGCTCATTTCAGCCGCGAGTTCGTCCGTGCATTCGGCCAGACGCCGCACCAGTACCTGCTGCACCGCCGCCTCGAGCGCGCTGCGGAGCTCCTCCGCAACACCGATCGCTCCGTCGCGGAAGTCTGCTTCGCCGTCGGACTGACGAGCGTCGGGTCCTTCACGACGAGCTTCGGGCGCGAGTTCGGCGTCTCGCCGACGGCCTACCGGGCGAAGTTCCCGCCCGCCTCCCACCGTGCGCGCATCCCCACCTGCGTCTATCTCGCGTGGACGAGGCCCACGACAGCAGTTTTGGAGAAGACAGAGCAGTAGCGGCGGGCTAGCTTGGTCGGGCTGGTACCAATCATCGAGGAGGTAGGACGATGCTGAAAAACCTGACCACCGTGAACGTGTGGGTGCACGACCAGGACGAGGCGCTCGCCTTCTACACGGAGAAGCTCGGCCTCGAGCTTCGCGACGACACGACGGTGCCCGAGATGGGCAACTTCCGCTGGCTCACGGTCGGCGTGCCGGGCCAGAAGGACGTCGCGATCGTGCTCATGGCCGTGCCGGGCCCGCCCGTATTCGACGAAGAGACGTCGTCGAAGCTCAAGGAGCTCGTTGCAAAGGGCGCTGCCGGCGGGCTCTTCTTCACGACCGACGACATCGACGGAACGTACGACGAGCTCAAGGAGAAGGGCGTCGAGTTCTCCCAGGAACCGACCGATCAGCCGTACGGCCGAGACGCCGGTTTCCGCGATCCGTCCGGCAACCAGATGCGCGTGACGCAGCTCGGCTAGCCGTGTACCGCGTCATCCCCAGTGGCGAGATCGAGCGGAGCCCTCGCGGGACGCTGACGTTCGAGGGGGAGGAGTACGGCTCCGGCGTCTCCTTCTTCCTCGTCTACAACCAGCCGGGCGAGGGCCCCGACCTGCACCGCCATCCGTACTCCGAGACCTGGATCGTGCGGAGCGGCAGGGCACTCCTCACGTTGGACGGGCATCAGTTCGAGGCCGGCCCCGGCGACATCGCCGTGGTCGGCCCGGACACCCCGCACATGTTCAAGAACGTCGGCAAGGAGCGGCTCGACATCATCTGCATCCACGCCTCGCCGAAGATGGTCCAGGAGGAGCTCGGCTAGCCGCCGGACGAAATGCACCGGCGTCCGGCAACGGCCGACGACCGATCCCGGAGATCTCGGCTAGAGCGCCGGCAGCGTGTCGGCATCCAGTAAGCGGTCGAGCGCGGGGTTGTCGATCTGCATCGCCATGGAGCGGGCCGCCTCCGCCGCGCCGGGCTCGCCGAGCCGGGCCCGATAAGCGGTCGCATGGAGGAGCAGCTCGCTGATGCCCCTGCGGGCGGCGATGCGCTCGAGCTCGTTGATCCAGCCGAGCGCGCCCTGCGCGCCCTGGTCGACCGCGACGGAGCAGAGGGCGTCGAGCCCGTAGACCTCGATCCAAAGGTAGGTGTCCGGCAGCCGGCGACAGAGCTTCGGCGCGTCGACGAGGAGGTCGAGCGCCCGTTCGACGTCACCGCGCGCCGCGGCCACCAGCCCGAGCCCTCGGATGCCGATGCTCTCCCAGCACGCGTCGCCGACCTCGCAGCCCAGCGCAAACGCGTGCTCGAAGCGTGCCTCGGCAGTGTCCAGGTCGCCGAGCGCCAGGTCGAGCTCGCCGCGGAATGCCTCCGGCCAGGGAATGAACGCCGTCATCCCCCTGGCCTCCGCCTCGTCGAGCGCCTGGTCGAGCAGGTGCACGGCGTCCTCGATCTCTCCGCGCATGAGGTGATAGCGGCCGAGGAGCGTCAGCGCCTGGCCGAGGGGCTGGCCGGTCCCGAGCTGCAGCGAGCGCTCGACCCCCGAGCGAAGCGACTCGCCGGCGGTCGCATAGTCGCCGCGGTCGTGGTGTGACGCACCGCGGACCACGTCCACCCAGGCAAGCTCCTCCGGCCTGCCCCCAGCGAGGTCCGTCGTGCGCTGCAGCGAGTCCTCGGCCCGCTCGTACTGTGCCCGGAGAAACTGCACCCAGCTGATCTCGCGCCAGCCCGTGGCGGCGATGTCGTCGCGTCCGACCTGCTCGGCGAGCGTCGTCCCTTCGTGGAGCGCCGCCGCTCCTTCCTCGTCGGTGCCGCGCGCCGAGTGCACCAGGGCACCGCCGAGGGCCACGAGGGCCTCGGCGAGCAGCTCGCGGTCGCCGACCTCGCGGGCAGCGGCGACGGCTTCGCGCATGCGGTGGACGCCCGTCTCGACGACGCCCGCACCGAGCGCGGCCTCGCCCGCCTCGAGCGTGGCGAGAACGGCCGTTCGTCCGGAGACGCGGCTCCGCGAGGGCGCCTTTTGCTCCGTCATCGCCGTGCGGAGGGCCTCCGTGGGATCGGTGCCGAGCTCGCGGCGAAAGAGCTCGGTGCAGGACTCGACGTGTCGTGCCGCGGCATCCAGGTCGCCCGCTGCACAGAGGCAGCGGACCAGCAGGACCTGGGCGTTTTCCTCGTAGGGATTCAGCTGGACGAGCTCCGATGCCCGCTGGGCCGCCGCCTGGGTCTCGCCGCGCCCGAGCAAGGCGAGGGCCGCCTGGTGGAGAACGGCGCTCGTCATCCCTGCGATGTGCCGGCGCTCGCTTTCCAGCCAGAGCTCGAAGCCGGGGCTCGATCGAAAGCCGAGGCCGTCGAGGAGCTCGTGTCCCAGACCCGGGAGCTCGACGGCCTCCATCCACGAGCCGCGTTCGAGGACGTCGACGTCGACGAGCGTCCCGGGCTGCAGCTCGAGGGTCAGCGGATCTCCGCCGACTTCGACGCCGTCGCCGAGACGGCCGCGCAGGGCGGAAAGCGTCCAGCGCAGGGTTCCGAGCGGATCGTCCGCCTCGGGGAAGAGGAGGCTCGCTAGATGCTCGCGGGACGGAGGCAGGCGCGCGCGGAGCAGATACGCGAGGAGGCCCCACGCCTTGTTGCCGCGCGGCGACTCGACGGGAGCGCTGTCCCGCTCGATCCTCGGGGAGCCGAGCAGCTGGATATTCAGGCCCATTTGCTGGAGAAACCTGTCACACGTGTCGTCACACGCCTCACTGTGACGCTCTCGCCCGTGGAGTTCAACGCAAGGCGAGAAAGGGAGTGAACATGCGTCTGACGACCAAAGCCGCCCTGCTCGCCGCTTTCGTGAGCGTTCTCGCGCTCGCCGTAGCGGCCCCGGCGGCCAACTTCTCCTCCTGGGGGACTGCCCAGAAGGTCGATGAGATCGGCGGGAACAGCGCCGAGCTCAACACGACGTCCCTCGACGGCTGTCCCATTCAATCGCCGGACGGGCTCAGCCTGTACCTGGCTTCGAACCGCCCGGGGGGGCAGGGGCTGCTCGACATCTGGGTCGCCCATCGGGAGAGCACGGACGACCCGTGGGGTGCCCCGGAGAACCTCGGCGAGCCGGTCAACTCGGCCTCCGACGACTTCTGTCCGACGCCGGTCAGGGGCGGCGGGCTCCTCTTCGTGAGCCGTGAGGCCCTCCCGGGCAGCTGCGGCCTGGGCGACATCTACTTCACCCGCTACAGCCCGGCCAAGGGCTGGACGGAGCCCCGCAATCTCGGCTGTGCTCCCGATGGGCCGAACACCGCCCTCGACGAGCAGGGCCCGTCCTACGTGGAGTCCGACGACGATGCGTTCCTCTTCTTCTCGTCGAGCTCCGGAGTGGTTCCGGGCGACATCTACGTGAGCCCGAGGCTCGCCGGCTGGAGCTTTGGCGGATCCAGCGCCGTCGGCGGCCTGAACGATGCGGCCGCGAACGACATCCAGCCGAACGTTCGCAAGGACGGGCTCGAGGTCGTCTTCTCCTCGAACCGCGCCGGCGGGATGGGCGCCCAGGACATCTGGACCTCGACGCGTGCGAGCTTCGACTCGCCGTGGTCGACGCCCGTCAACGTGGGAGGCGGCGTCAACACGGCGGCCGCAGAGTCGCGGCCCTCGCTGTCGAAGAACGCACGCCAGCTCCTCTTCGGGCGCGCGCCCGGACCGGAGGGCATGAGCGACATCTACGTGAGCACGCGCACCAAGAGCGGCTGATCCTCCTCGAGAGACCCCGGCCGGGTCAGCCGGCCGGGGTCTCCTCGAAGACTCCGGTCCGGTAGGCGAGCACGATCGCCTGCACGCGGTCGCGAAGGCCGAGCTTCTGGAGCACGTCGGTCACGTGGGTCTTCACGGTCGTTTCGCTGATGTAGAGCTCCTGGCCGATCTCGCCGTTCGAGAGCCCACGCGCCATGAGCCGGAAGACATCACGTTCCCGCTCGCTGAGCTCGTCGAGCTCCTTCGGCGGATCGGGGCGGGGCAGGCGTGCGAACTGCTTGATCACCTTCTTCGTGACCGTGGGGGAGATCAGGGCGTCGCCTGCGGCGACCGTGCGGATGGCTGCCAGAAGTTGCTCGGGGGAGTCGTCCTTGAGGACGAAGCCGCTCGCGCCGGCGCTGAGCGCCTCGTAGACGTACTCGTCGAGATCGAACGTCGTCAGGATCAGGATGCGCGCGTCGTTGTCCTCGGCGAGGATGCGCCGCGTTGCCTGCAGCCCGTCGAGCTCGGGCATGCGGATGTCCATCAGGATCACGCTCGGGTTGAAGCGAGCGCTCTTCTCGACGGCCTCACGCCCGTTCTCGGCCTCGGCGACGACCGATCCTCGGCGCAGTCGCGCTCTCCAACACGGCCCTGGTCGTCCTCGACGCAGTCCGGGCGCGCGGGGCCCGCGAGCCCGTCTCTGCCTACAAGGAGGCGCCGGGTGGTGGCGCGCTCTCGACAGGGATCTCCGCCGGGAGCTCCTCCGGCCGGTAGCGTTTCCAGGTCACCCCGGCGAGAAGGCCGATGCCGAGTGTCGGCACGATCGTCAGGAACCGGTAGACGAGCACCGCGGCGACGATCTCGACCTGGTCTCCGCCGAAGCCGACGAGCGCGGTCGTCAGGCCCAACTCGACCACTCCGAGCCCGCCCGGCGTGATCGGGATCGAGCCGAGCAGGCGGGCGAGCGACCAGGCGGCGAAGGCCTCCACGGCGCTCACCTCACCTCCCGAGACATCGAGCACCCGAAGCGAGGTGAGGAGCACGAGGAAGACTGTGAGGTGTCCTGCGAGCGTCGAGAGCGTGAGGACGTGCCAGCGCCGCTTGAGGAGCGAGTTCGTCCGGTCACGGAAGTGGACGAACGACTCTCCGTCCCAGCCGACCGGCGTCTTGCGGACCAGGGCCTTCGCCCACGAGACGACCTTGGCGGCGAGATCGCCGACGCGTCGGGCCAGCCGGGGAGTGCTGAGCGCGGCGGCGAAGGCCGCGATCACCACCACGAAGATCGCAAGCCCGAGGTAGGCCACGGTGTCGAGCGCCGTGTGCGCGTCGCCGGTGAACGTCAGGAGGACGAGCGCCAGCGTCGGAAAGGCGAGCATCGCGAGTTGGTTCCAGACGCCGGTGACCGCGACGGCGAGCCCGACCGCCGCGCTGACGAAGCCCCAGGCGCGAAGCATCGCGAACGACAGCGCCATCCCGACGGCGACTCCGCCAGGCGCGATGTAGGTCGACGCGGTCGACGCCTGCGTGACGACGAACGCCTGGCGAAAGGCGAGTCCCGGCAGCGCAGCCATCCACGGGGGCGCGAACGTGACGAGGTTGAGGATCGTCGCCCCGGCGAGGAGCGCGATGTCCTGCCACGAGAGGTCCTCGACGACGCCCCAGACGTCGCGGTAGTCGGCGATCTTCGGGAGGACGAACGCAAAGGTCGCGACGACGACGGCGATGCCGATTCCGACAACGAGTCCTTGGCGCCATGAGAAGCGCCTGTGCTTCCTCTTGGCTGTCTCGGTCTGCATCCCGATGCGGGAATTGTGCGCTAGTTGGGCGGCTGAATCATGGCGCGGTGCGTCGCGCGCGTCCCGCGGCGGCGAGCGTCGTATCCCGGGGGCCGACGAGATACCAGGTCTCGACCTCGCCCTTGCCCTTGACCTCGATCGTGCCCCGCGGCTCGCACTCGAACTCGTCGGCGAGGAGCTCGTACGTCGCCTGGGTGATCTGGATCCGGCCCGGCGTCCCGTAGGACTCCATGCGGTTGGCCGTGTTCACCGCGTCGCCCCAGAGGTCGTAGAGGAACCGCTTCCGACCGATCACGCCGGCGACGACCGGCCCCGAGTTGATGCCGATCCGAAGCTCGAGGCCGAGGTGGCCGGCCTCGCCGTCCGCGCGCATCGCCTCGAGCATGTCGAGTGCCATGAGCGCGAGCGCCTGGGCGTGGTCGGAGCGCGGTTCCGGAACCCCCGCGGCAACCATGTAGGAGTCGCCGATGGTCTTGATCTTCTCGACGGAGTAGCGCTCCGCGAGGTCGTCGAAGTGGCGGAAGAGGTGGTCGAGGCAGCCCACGACCTCGTCCGGCGCGAGGGTCTCCGACCACGGAGTGAAGTCGACGACGTCCGCGAAGAGAATCGACGCCGAGGCGAACTGGTCCGCGATCGGCTGGGACTGGGCCTTGAGCCTGTCGGCGATCGAGCGCGGCAGGATGTTGAGCAGGAGGTTCTCGGCCTTCGCCTGCTCCACCCGCAGCGCTGCGAGGGCGTCGCTCCGCTGCTTGGCGAAGAGCGCGAGGAGGGTGAACACCATGGTGCCGCCGACCGCGATGTTCATCGCCAGCATCGTGCTCGTGAACCAGTCCGGCGGCGGATCCCACACCGGGCCGATGATCTCCCCGGCGAGTCCCGACCCGAGGAAGACGAGGACGTAGGCGACATACCAGCGGACGGCCGAGGCGGCGTTCGTGAAGACGAGCGCCCCGAGCGGCGCCAGGATCCCCCACAGGCCGACGCCGCCGGCCGCGAGAAAGCCGCCGAGCGGGATCATGGAGAGCGTCGGCGCGAGCAGGATGTCGACCTGGCTGATCCGGAGCAGCCGCGCGAAGTTGCCGGTTCGCGCGAACATGAGGATCGCGCCGAGCAGGATCGCCAGGTAGACGATCGGCACGACGCCGACCGGCGACCGGAACGCGAGGTAGAGCCCGCCCCAGACCGCCGCGATCGGCAGGATCAGCACCGAGATCAGGACGAGCAGGGCCTTGCGGGCCCGCAGGTCCTCGTCGTCGCGCGGATCGGCTCCAACGAGCGCTATCCGCGCGGCAAACCGATCGAAGAGCATCCGGAGACGTTACTCCTGAAGGGGATCTCTAGGGCGATCGCCGCTCGACGCGCGAGCCGCCGACGATCGTCTCCACGCCCGAGCCGAGCCGGACGAGCGCCTTGTTGCCCCCGTCGTAGTCGGGCGCCCAGAGCAGGAGCGTCGCCTCTTCGCCGTTCACGCGACAGGGCTCACTGACGAGCCCCTCGCCGTCGAGCCACGCGCGGATGAAGGGGTTCGAGCGACGCTCCTCTCCGACCGTGGTCTCCTCCTTGTGGCCCGGGAAGACCTGCGTCTCCTCGTCGAGGCCGAGCAGGACGTCGAGAATCGAGTGCTTCAGCTTGGCGAGGTCGCCGTCCGGTGCCGAGGTTCCGCCCACGGTGCCCCGAAAGAGAACGTCGGCGGTGAAGCAGTTGCTCTGGTCGACGAGGAACGCGACGTGGTCGTCGCAGTGGCCCGGGGTGTAGAGGGCCCGGATGCGGAGCCCTCCACACTCGACCTCCTCACCGTCGGCGAGCTCAGACTGCGCGAGCAGCGGTACGTCGTGTCGAGCGGCCAGATCCTCGATCGCGACGACGTGATCCGCATGGCTGTGGGTGCAGAGCACGTGCGTGATCGTGATGCCGTCGCGCTCGGCGCGCTCCTCCAGAGCTTGCGTGAGGCCGTTGCTGTCGATGAAGACGCCGTGCCCGCCCGGCCCTTCGGCAACGAGGTAGGCGTTGGAAAGCCATTCGGGGTGCTCGACGCGCTCGACGATCATGCGAACTCGATCACGCTTCTGATGCCGTCCTGGGCCTCCATCAGCTCGAACCCGCGGTTGACGTCCTCGAGCGTGATCCGGTGGGACACGAATGCGCCGACGTCGATCTCCCCGGCCAGCGCCCGCTCGACGTACTGCGGCACCTGATCGCGTCCTTTCACGCCGCCAAACGACGAGCCCGCGACCCGCCGGCCGGTGATGAGGAAGCGGGGGACGACCTCGAGCACCTCGCCCTTCCCGGCGACGCCGGCGACGGTGCAGAGACCCCAGCCGATGCGGGCAGATTCGACGGCCTGGCGCATTACGTTCACGTTGCCCGTCGCCTCGAAGGTGTAGTCGGCCCCGAAGCCTCCCGTCATCTCGACGATCCGCTCGACGGCGTCAGGCCCTCCGACGATCGTCTCCGTCGCCCCCTGGCCCTGGGCGAGCTCGAGGCGCTCCTCGGAGAGATCGACGCAGATGATGCGCTCGGCGCCCTGGAGACGGCAGCCGGCGACAGCGCCGAGGCCGACCATGCCGGCGCCGAAGACGACGCAGGTCGCGCCCGCCTCCACCTTTGCGGTGTTCATGGCCGCCCCGAGGCCCGTCGAGAGCCCGCAGGCAAAGAGGCAGGCGTGCTCAGGCGGCGCATCTGGACTGACCTTCGCAAGGGCGATCTCGGGCATGACGGTGTATTCAGCGAACGTCGACGTCCCCATGAAGTGGCGGATCGGCTCGCTGCCCCGGCCGAGCCGGGTCGTCCCGTCCGGGAGGAAACCCTTGCCCTGCATGTCGCGGATCGCAAGGCAGAGGTTCGTGCGGTCGCTCTTGCAGTGGATGCACTTCCGGCACTGGGGCGAGAAGAGCGTCACGACCTGATCGCCCGGCACGACGGAGGTGACGTCGGGGCCCAGCGTCTCGACGATCCCGGCGCCCTCGTGGCCGAGCACCGTCGGCGCATAGCCGGAGGGATCGGCCCCGGAGGCGGTGTAGAGATCGGTGTGGCAGACCCCGCACGCGGTCAGCCGGACGAGCACTTCTCCGGACTTCGGCTCGGCGAGTTCGACCTCCTGGACCTCGAGCGGTCGACCGAACTCCTCGAGCACGGCGGCCCTGATCTTCACCGGAACACTCTTACAAGTCTGAGGTGGTGCGTGGGGCCAGTTGAACCGCGTGGATCTTCGTCCTACGTTATGCCGATGCGGATGAGGGGGTCTGTTCTGGCCACCCTGGCGGCGCGGTTGTCGTTACCTACGTCGGCGAGGACAACGCGGTTGCGAACGGCGTCGCGACCGATGACAAGAGCCGGATCGTCGTCGTCGGCCTGGCGCGTTCGGGGAGCGCGTCGAACGATTCGCTTCTCGTTCGCTACCTCGGGGATTAACGCCGTCGCCTTTGGCGCTGAGTGCGCGGAGGTATCGGCGTCGTTTCTACCAAGCCCGGCGTCGGAACGGGCAGGTCCCGGAACTTTTCGAGGGCTCGTTCGTTCTTTCCGTCAGGGCTGAGGTCGTCCCAGGATTCGATCTCGTCCAGCGTCCGCTGTGCCCACGCCTCGACCGTGTTGAGGAGGCTGACGAAGAAGTCGACCGCGAGCGCCCGGATGTAGGCCTGATCCTGTGTGACCGCGATGCCGTCGAGAAATTCCTGCTTGACCTGTCCCGCGAAGCGGAGCATCTCCCGCGCATCGTCGAGCACCAGCTCGAGGGTGGCGATGATCTCGTCCTTGGTGCCCAGCGGCGCGACAAAGACACGGATCATCGCCTCGAAATCCATGGCGAAAGGGGAGACCGGCGTCGCCAGCCACTTGCGCAGCGCCTCTCGCCCCTTCTCGGTGATCGAGTAGACGGTGCGCGCTCGTTTGCCGACGTGTTCCTTCGTCCCCTCGAGCAGGCCCATCGAAGAAAGGCGCTTCACTTCTCGATAGATGGCGCTTTCGGCTCGCGGCCAGACGTATCTGAAATAGCGAACCCGCTGTTGCGCCAGCTCGTACGTCGACCACGGATGAACCGCTACCTGCGCCAACACCGCATAGGACGTCGTGGTCAGCTTTCGGGTCATAGTCCTTGACACACTCCAAACGCGAGTATATTTTACTCCAAATTAGAGTATAGCCGGCCCCTCAGGAGGTGGCGAGATGGCGACCGAGCGCGGAACCGAGTATGTCGAGACGCTTGTGATCGGAGGCGGGCAGGCGGGCCTGTCGATGGGATACCAGCTGTCGCGGCGCGGTCTGCCCTACAAGATCGTCGATGCCAATCCGCGCATCGGCGATGCTTGGCGCAACCGCTGGGACTCATTCCGCCTCTTCACCCCCAACCGGCTCAACCGGCTTCCCGGGATGCGCTTCCCCGGATTTCGCTGGGGGTTCGCGAGCAAGGACGAGTGGGCCGATCACCTCGAGGCCTACGCCCGAAGGTTCGACCTTCGGGTCGAGACGGGCATCAAGGTGGAGAAGCTGACTCGGGAAGACGATCGCTTCGTCGCAATCTCACGCGACCGACGATTCGAAGCCGACAACGTCGTCGTTGCGATGTCGAGCTGGCAGCGCCCGCGGGTTCCCGAGCTCGCCTCCGAGCTCGATCGCCGAATCGTCCAACTTCACGCCGCCGAGTACAAGAACCCCCGCCAGCTCCAAGAGGGAGACGTCCTCGTCGTGGGAGCGGGCAATTCCGGAGCCGAGATCGCCATCGAGGTGGCACGGACTCACAAGGTGATCCTGTCGGGCCCGAGCACGGGCGCGATCCCCTTCCGGCCCGAAGGCGTTCCAGCCCGTGTCCTGATGCCGATCATCGGCCGGATCGTCTTTCACCGGGTGCTGACGACGGGGACTCCGATCGGGAAGAAGGCTCGACCGAAGATGATCTCGAGCGGCGAGCCACTGATCCGGGTCAAGCCCAAAGACCTCGAGGCGGCCGGCGTCGAACGCGTTCCTCGCGTCACCGACGTTCAGGAGGGGTCGCCGCAACTCGAGGACGGCCGCATCGTGGAGGTCGCCAACGTCGTTTGGTGTACGGGCTTCCACGCCGGGTTTTCGTGGATCGACCTCCCCGTCCTCGGCCCCCAAGAGCCGTTGCACAAGCGAGGGGTGGTCGAATCGGAGCCCGGCCTCTACTTCATCGGTCTCAAGTTCCTCTACTCGGTTTCCTCCGAGCAGATCCAGGGCGTCGGCCGCGACGCGGACTACATCGCCAAGAGGATCGCCGCCGAGCGCAAGGCCGGACGGGCTCGTCGATCGGTGGGCGGGGACCCGTCCGAGGAGCAAGAGGCGATGGCGAGCTCCGCAGGAGTGTGAGGCGAGGGCCACACGGAGACCACACCGGGAGCGCGCTACTAGCCTCTGGGACGCGCCAACGGCGCTCTCTATAGCCGCGGGAATCGAGGGAAACGCGCCGGCGCCTCTTCGTCAGCCTTAGAACGCTGCTCGGCCTCAAGCCTGATCATGCGATCCGACATCTCCGCGACGGCATCCCTCAGGTCACGGACGCCAGACGCGTCCTCTCTGAGGGTTTCGAGATCAGCAGTTCTTGCCTCAAGGCTGGCAAGGGTCTGTTTGACTGTGCTTACGTCTGCCAAGCGAAGACTGGTGTCGATGGCATCGACGGTCTTCTTGAGTTCGGCCACCTCTTCCTTGGTTGCCGCGCTCTTGACCCATTGCCAAACAGCTTCTTGTACGCGTTGATGGCGTCGCTCGCGCTCCCTCCGGATGGCGACGGCGGCGTAGACCCAGGCGCCGAGCGCAACGAGTGCGGCCCCGGCAGCCGTGAAGAAGGCAATGTAAGACCAAGACCAGTCGGGCATTTGCGGCTACTCCTGTCGCATTGCGTCACTCTCAGGCGGTACGCAGCGAAGACCTACTTACGCGTGCCCGCCAAGCGCCTCAAACAAACGATCATTCGCTGATCAGGACATGCGCGTAAGTATCCAGCGTCATCGACGTTCTCGCCTGGCCTAGCTGGGCAGCGCGCTCCGTCACGGGAACGCCTTCCTTCACCTTCACGGACGCATAGCGGTGGCGAAGGTCGTGTGGCGAGTAGAGCGCGAGCCCTGCCGCCTGACATCCGCGCCGGATCTCCATGCCGAGCACCTGCCGGGGTGGCTCCCGGGAACACCCGCCGCCCAGGAGTCCGGTCGTCATGCGGAACCGTCGTTCCAAGCTCGTCCATCAGCCATTCGGGAACCGCGAACGCAGCGGCGCGCGGCGGCCGTCTTCCCGCCGCGAATCCGAAAGCACCTGGCGAAGCGTTCCGATGTAGATCTTCACCGAAGCGGGGGAGAGGTCCCCAGAGAGCGCCGTCACGGCCTCTTGAACAAGCGTTCCGAACTCAAGAGATCTGGGTTCGCAGAGACAAAGAAGTGGGGCCGGCCCACCTTTCGCCGCAGAAAGGTGTCGCGCAGGATCCCCCAATCCGCGCGTTTCGGTCCGACCCCGAGAGCGTTCATCCCCGTGTTTCACTCCTTTCGAAACGTCTGCTCCTCGACGAGGCGCACAACGTGATCGCGACGCACGTAGACCTTCCTCACGTCCTCGAAGACAACCAAGGGGAAGGCGCCGCATGATCTTCTCGGCGGCGGCCCTCGTGACTCCGAGCTCGGCCGGGAGCTTCTTGGCGTCGAGCAGTTCGGGAAGCCGCTCGGTCACGCGTCCTCGGCCAGCGAACGGGCAAGCCACCGGAGGAGCTGTCACCCACGGGCTAGCGGTGCGGGATATACGCGGGTGGAGATTGGTGGTTGCGCAGCCGCCTGCGCAAAATCCCTGCAAATGAAGACGGGAGCGACGGGACTCGAACCCGCGACCTCCGGCGTGACAGGCCGGCGTTCTAACCAGCTGAACTACGCCCCCGTGCGACGGCCATTGTAGCCGCGACGAACCCGGCGGCTGCGGCAAACCCGCAGCAGAGTTGCGGCGAACCACGACTCGCAATGCGGTTCCGCGAGGATGCCCGCCCGGGCGGCCGACCCTAGCGTGAGGTCAGATCACAAAGGAGATTTCCATGGCCTCGCATCCCGCATCCGTTCCTCATCGTCCGTACACCTCGGAGTCGATCGGAGGCGCCTTCTGGATGTTCGCGGCGATCGTCGTCGGATTCACCGCGGCCGTCGTCGGCTTCTTCGCGCTCCTCATGTGGCTGGACGCACGCGATGCGCGCAACGCGTCGGCGGCCGCGACACCCGCGGTCGCGGCTGCGCACGAGCACGGCGAGACGCCCGCCGCCTCGGGCATCGACATGCACGCCCACGCGACCGCTGCCGGCCTCGAGAGCTACGCGGGCGCCGCACCCGCGCACGCCGAGGACCTCGCGGCGGCGCACAAGCCGTTCCCGGCCGAGATGCCCGCCCTGCAGGCCGGCCCCCTGGCGAAGTTCAACCTCGTCCTCACGGATCGCACCGTCGAAGTCGCGCCGGGGGTCAAGTACTCCGCCTGGGCATGGGAGGGCGGCGCGCCCGGCCCGGTGATCCACGTTCAGCAGGGACAGACGGTCCAGATCACGCTGAAGAACAACGGCGCGATTCCGCATTCGATCGACTTCCACGCCGCGCGAATCGCCCCCAACCTCGCCTTCCGCGACGTGATGCCGGGCAAGTCCTTCACGTTCAAGTTCAAGGCGAACGACGCCGGCGTCTACATGTACCACTGCGGCACGAAGCCCGTCCTCATGCACATCGCGAACGGGATGTACGGCGCCATCGTCGTCGAGCCAAAGCCGGGGGTGCTTCCCCAGGCCGACAAGAACTACGTCATCGTGGCCAGCGAGTGGTACATGAACGGCGACGGCCTCGAGGCGCCGGCCGAGTTCAACATGATGAAGGCCCACGCGCGCCAGCCCGACTGGATGACCTTCAACGGCTATGCGGGCCAGTACGTGACGCATCCGCTGACGGCGGACCCGGGCGAGCTCGTCCGCTTCTGGGTCGTCGACGCGGGCCCCTCGCTCGACACCGACTTCCACGTCGTCGGGACGATCTTCAACACGGTGTATCCCTTCGGAGACATGAACCCTGACCATGTCCTGCACAACGTGCAGACGGTGACCGTGCCGGCCGGAGGGGGAGGCGTCTTCGACGTCCAGATCGACGACCCCGGCCTCTACCCGTTCGTCTCGCACGCCTTCGCGGCGGTCGACGAGGGCCAGGTCGGGCTCCTCAAGATCGGCGATGTCAAAGGCACCATGAGCCACTGATGCGAGGCGAACGGCTCGGGTGGGAAAGGCCCTCTTCGGAGGGCCTTTTCTCATGGGCGGTACTGGGTTCGAACCAGTGACCTCCTGCTTGTAAGGCAGGCGCTCTCCCAGCTGAGCTAACCGCCCAGGTGCCCCCAGCGGGATTCGAACCCGCGCTACAGCCTTGAAAGGGCTGTGACCTGGGCCGCTAGTC
>JBKPRJ010000027.1:0-6442 GCA_046734455.1 Actinomycetota bacterium
TGGGGGATCCCCGCCGTGGTTGCTTCGGCTCTAGCCGTTTCTATGCGAACATATGTTCGTGTGGAACGAAGCCACGATCTTGCATGCCGATGCGGACTCGTTCTTCGCCTCCGTGGAGCAGCGCGACGATCCCCGCCTGCGTGGACGCCCCGTGATCGTGGGCGCGGGCGTCGTGCTCGCGGCGAGCTACGAGGCCAAGGCCCACGGCGTGCGCACCGCGATGGGCGGAGGCCGTGCGCGGCGGCTGTGTCCCGACGCGATCGTCGTTCCGCCTCGGATGGCCGCATACTCGCAGGCGAGCAAGGCGCTCTACCGGGTCTTCGAGGATGCCACCCCGCTCGTCGAGGGCCTGTCCATCGACGAAGCGTTTCTCGACGTCCGCGGCATGCGCCGCATCGCCGGCACCCCGCTCGAGATCGCGGAGCGGCTGCGGCGCGACGTCCGCGAGCGCGTGGGCATCCCCGTCACCGTCGGAGTCGCACGCACGAAGTTCCTGGCCAAGGTGGCGAGCGGCGTTGCGAAGCCGGACGGGCTTCTGCGCGTCCCGCCGGGCAAGGAGCTCGAGTTCCTCCACCCTCTTCCGGTCGAACGGCTCTGGGGCGTCGGAGCCGTCACCGGCACGAAGCTCCGCAAGGCCGGGATCGAGACCGTCGGCCAGGTCGCGGAGCTCGCCGAGCCGAGCCTCGTCGCGATGCTCGGGCGCGCATCAGGACGCCACCTGCACGCGCTTGCCCACAACCGCGATCCGCGCCCAGTGCAGGCACGCCGCCGGCGCGGCTCGATCGGGTCGCAGTGCGCGCTCGGTCGCCGGCGAAGATCGCGAGCGGAGCTCGACACCGTCCTCGTCGGCCTCGTCGACCGCGTCACGCTACGGATGCGGAAGGCGAAGCGGGTCGGCCGCACGGTCGTCCTCCGCCTGCGCTTCGACGACTTCACGCGCGCGACCCGGTCGCACACCATGCCCGGCGCCACGGCGCGCACCGAGGCGATCCTGGTCACGGCGCGTGGGCTTCTCGCCGAGGCCGGCCCGCTGATCGAACGTCAAGGCCTGACGCTCCTCGGAATCTCCGTGGCGAACCTCGAGAACGAGGACGCCGTTCAGCTCACGTTGCCGTTCGACCGCACGTGGGGCCTGGACGCGGCCCTCGACGAGGTGCGCGCCCGCTTCGGGACGGCTGCGGTGACCCGGGCCGTGCTCCTTGGGCGCGACCCGGGTTTCACCGTTCCTTTGCTTCCGGACTAGCGCCCGGCCGGGACCGGCGGTGCTGCTGGTGCTTGCCGGCCGTTCCGGTCCACCGGCGGCTCGATCGTGACGTTGGGGAGCGTCCGGTCGAGCCAGCGCGGCATGTACCAGGACTTCTCACCGAGCAGGGTGAGCAGCGCCGGCACGAGCGTGAGCCGGATGACGAGGGCATCCGTGAGAATCGCCACCGCAAGCAGGAGGCCGAACTCCTTCGGAATCCGGTCGACGCTCAGGATGAACGCCGCGAAGACGGTGCCCATGATGAGCGCCGCGGCGACGATGACCCGGCCGATCGCCGCGATTCCGTGCTCGACGGCCGCGCGGCACCTGAGGCCATTCACGTGCTCCTCGCGGATCCGGCTCATGAGGAAGACCATGTAGTCCATCGAGAGCCCGAACAGGATCGCGAACGCGATCGGCGGGACGAACGTCTCGATCGGCCCCGTACGGTCGAGCCCGGTGAGCCCAAGCAGGTGGCCCTCCTGCACCACGAGCCCGAGGACGCCGAACCCGACGAACGCGGACATGAGGGTCGTCACGGCCGCAGTCGCCGAGACCACGATCGACCGGAACGCCATGGCGAGCACGATGAACGTGACGCCGATGATGTAGAGCAGGAAGATCGGCAGCCGCTCCATGATCCGGTCGGCGATGTCCTTGAACGCCGCGGTCTGGCCCGAGACGTACGCGACGGCGTCGCCTCCTGCGGTCGCCTTCGGGACGACCTCCGTGCGCAGCCGGTCGACGAGTTGGTCGGTCGCCTCGTCCTGCGGCGCCGACGTCGGCGTCACGAAGACGATCGCGACGCTCTTCTCGTCGTTGAACTGCGGCTCGCGGACGGACGCGACGCCCTGGATCCCACGGATGTCCTGGTAGACCCGCTCGGGGGCCTGCGCGTCACCGCGCACGTCGACCACGATGGGAATCGGGCCGTTGAAGCCGGCGCCAAAGCCCTCGGCGAGGAGGTCGTAGGCCCGGCGGCTCGTCTGCTCGGTTGGTTGCGTGCCCTGGTCGGCTGCGCCGAGGCGGACGAGCAGCGAGGTCGAGGCGAGCGCGAGGATGGCCACGATTCCGATCGGGAGGACGTAGCGCGCGTTCGCGGTGACGAAGCGGCCCCAGCGAGCGACAAGCGTCTTCTCCCGGCATTCCTCCGAGTCGTCGACCGGCGGAATGAACGGAATCTTCAAGCGGTCGATCTTGTGCCCGAGCTTGGAGAGCACGGCGAGGAGCAGCGAGTTCGCGATCAGCACGGTGGTGAGCACGCCGAGGGCGCTCCCGAGCCCGAGCTTCGTCACGAAGTCGAGGCCGAAGAACGCGAGCCCCGTGACCGAGATCGCCACGGTCAGCCCCGCGAAGAGCACCGCCCGCCCGGCGGACGAGCCGGCCTCGGCCGCTGCGTCCTGAGGCGAAAGGCCGTCGTGCAGCAGCTGTCTGAAGCGCGTAACGATGAAGAGCGAGTAGTCGATGCCGACGCCGAGGCCGATCATCGAGACGAGGATCGGCGTGATCGTGTTGATGTCGGTGAGCCCGGCGAGGATGAAGAGGAGGAGGAACGCGGTCGCGAGCGCCGTGAGCGCGAGCGCGATCGGGATGATCATCGCCACGAACGTGCGGAAGACGAAGATGAGGATGATGATCGCCGCGAGGAGCCCGAAGAGCTCAGAGGTTCCCTGCTCGATCGGCGGGAACTCGGCCTCGCCGTTGTACTCGACGGTCACGCCGACAGGGGCGACCGCGTCGCGAACGGCGTCCTCGACCGAGACGACGGCGTCGCGATCCTTGTCCTCGATCGTCTGATCGAACTGCGCCTCCGAGTAGGCGATGCGGCCATTGTCCGAGAACGTCGACGGGTCAAAGGGATCCCCTGCGCTCTCGATGCCCGCCTTGTCCGCCGTCGGCGTGTAGGGAGCGGTCTGGATGAGCGCGATCGCCTTCTCGATGGCGGCCTTGCGCTCGGGCGTGTCGAGCCGCTGGCCCTCGGGGGCGGCGAAAACGATGTTCAGCACCGCGCCCTGCTCCGAGGCGAACTTCGACTCGATCAGGTCGGTCGCGCGCTGCGTGTCCGAGCCGGGGATCTCGAATTCGTCGCGCAGGCTTCCGCCGACGGTCGCGACGAGGCCGACGAGCACGAGGATGATCGCGACCCAGCCGATGACCACCCGCCACGGGTGGGTGGCGCAGAAGCGCGCCCAGCGCGCCAGCGTCCCCGTGGAGAGGCGTTCGTGCGCTGCGCGTCGGTCTTGAAGCGGAGGAGCTGGGTTCGCGGCGTTACTCGTCATCTGGAACGATCCCTTCATAGGTTGGCGGCACGTGTCAGGGTCGCAGCCGCGCAGGGGGCACCGCAGTACGGTGAGCAGGCGGCCTGGGGTTCGGTTATCCGTACCTAGCGTCGAACGCCAGATCCAAGCAGGTATTCCCGCGACTGCACGTCTCGCCGCCCTCGGAGATCAGTCGGCCGGTCGGTCGACCGGCCTGGCCGAAGCGACATCGAACGCCTCGACGCGCTCGACCTCCACGTCGGCGACGGATGCGATCCGCTCGAGGAACTGCATCCGCAGCGGCCGGGCGCGCTCTGCGACGTCGCCGCTCTCCCAGAACGTGAGCCCGATGGTCGTTCCCGGCTTGTAGAGCATGAGCATGCCGGCGAAGCCCTCGACGCCCTGCAGCCAGCCGGTCATCTCCTCGCCGACCATGGTGGCGTTCTCGGCCGGCTCGTCGCCGGTCGAAGCGGTGGTCACGCTGACGTGCACGGCCCCGCCACTATCGCAGCGACGAAGCGGGCTCGCTACGAGGAACGCGTCTGCGTGCCGGGCTGCGGATCGTCGAGGAGCCGCGCCTCGATCCGGCGGTTCCGGGCCCGAAGCACCGCCCAGGCGATGACCGCCAGCACGAGGAGCGGGCTCAGCACCAGCGCCAGGAAGACCGCGACAGCGCCTGCTCCGCGCAGGAAGTCGCCGGCCTCATCCACTGCGTTCGCGACGCCGCCTTCGCTCTTGTCCGGCGCGCCGGGAGCCGGAGTGGCGAGCCGCAGCGTGAGGTCGGCCATGGAGGTCCGGCTGACGAGCGCGCGCCGGTCCGCCTTCGCTTCCCTGAGATTTCTCCGCAAGTTCTCCAGATGGATACGCGCCTGCAGCTCCTCGGCTGGGTCGAGCTGCCCGCTCCCGAGCCGCGCGAGCTCGATCCTGATCTGGCTCCGCAGGTGCGCAATCCGGTCGAACGTGCGGTCGAGCGGGCCCTGGAGGTCCTGGCTGTTGGTCCGCTGTGCGGTGACCGTGCCGAGCTGCGTGAGGCGGAAGACCGCGTCGTCGAGCTTGCCGACCGGGATCCGCAGCGTCAGCTGCGCACGGCCCTGGTTCCCACGGGTGTCCACCGTCGAGGACGTGACGACTCCGCCGACCTCGCGCGTGATCCGGACGGCGTCTTGCGAGGCGGAGGAGATCCCTTTGGCGTCCTGCACGCGCAGGTCGATCCACATGTCGATGTCCTGTGCGCGGCCTGTTGCAGGCGGCGCTGCCAAGGCAGACCGATCTTGACTAGCCGACCCGAACGCAGGCGGAGGATACTTTTCGAGCAGATCCCCCTCGATCGCAGGAGGCACGTCGCGGTCGGTGTGGCGCGGTACCAGGCTCAAACTCTCGGACGTCGGATCGTGATCCGCAGTCAACCGGATCGCCGCAAACGCCGCCGCCGCGAGAACGAGCACTGCCGCAGCGAGTACTGCGACAAGGCGGCCACGAGGGCGTCGCTGACGACGAATGCCACCCACTGCCGATACCCGCTCGCGGAGCGACGAGGGCGCGGCGACGGATGCGCTCCGGAGCTCACGCGCGAGCCCCTGCAGGCGAGCCTCGTCCTGGGTCTCGGGAAACGCGCCTGCGAGCAGCGCCTCGAGGCGGGTGGGGACAACGAGGTCAGGCGACGACATGGGCTTCCATCCTCTCTTCGAGCTTCTGCAGCGCTCGCGCGAGCCGCATCGAGCAGGCGGTCCGGCTGATTCCGAGCACCCGTGCCGTGGCGACCGCGTCGAGCTCGAGCACGATGCGGAGCACGACGACCTCGCGCTCCCCCGCGCTCAGCGAGCGCAGAGCGGCCTCGAGCTCCGGCGACAACCCGTCGGCGAGCGGCACGGCCGTCTGCGGAGCCTCAGACGCCGAGCGGTCCTCCCGCCTCCGCCTCCGGGCGTCGGAGCGGAAGTGGTCGAGCGCCTTCGATCGCGCCAGCTGGCAAAGCCACGTGCGCTCGGAGCCGCGGCGCGGATCGAAGCGCTTCCAACTGCGGAAGGCCTTCTCGAAGGTCTCCCCCGCCAGGTCCTCGGCGAGGACAGGATCGGCCGTGAGGAAGACGAGGTAGCGGTAGACGTCGTCGAGGTGGTCGCGCGCAACGTCCGCAAACGGCCGCCGAAGCGAAGCACGGCGGGGCCAGGTCTCGGCGAGTGCGTTCACGACGTCCATACGTCACCGACCCCCATGCCGGTCACGGAACAACCGTTTCTCTGATCTTAGAGCGGCGACGCTGTAAGGTCGCTCGCGTGAGGCTCCGCACTGCCGTCCGGATGGGTGCGCTTCTTGCTGGGGCGGCGGTGTCGGGGTATGTGCTCGGAGGTTGCGCGGGTGACGGCCTCGAGGGCCTCTCAGGCGCCACCGAACTGCCGACTCTGACGCGCCCGGAGGTCACCGTTCCGGACCTCACCGCTCCCGACTTGACCGCTCCGGACGTCACCGTTCCCGAGGTGACGGTTCCCGAGGTTACGGTTCCCCAGGTGACGGTTCCTGACGTGACCGAGCCGGACGTGACCGTTCCGACAGTGCCCGAGGCCGAGACCGAGACGGAAACGGAGATCGAGACCGTCACCCAGGTCGAGACGAAGGTCGGAACGGTGACCGTCCCCACCGAGACCGCTGCCGCTGCTCCCACGCTCGCCGGCACGACGACTGATGCCTCGTCTTCCGACAGCGACAACCTGTGGATCTGGTTCGCGCTCGCCGTGGCGCTCCTCATCGGGGGGGTCACGCTCGCCGTCGTGCTTTGGCGACGTCGGCGCCAGGAAGGGGGAGGCGCATGAGCGACGAGCGCGAGGTGATGGCCTGGGACGAGCTCGGCGAGGGCGCGCGCGACCTCGCGGAGCGGATCCACGCCGATGGCTACGAGCCCGACGTGATCCTGGCCATCGCCCGCGGGGGCCTCCTCGTCGCCGGCGCG